>JAGSHA010000362.1 GCA_023954795.1 Oceanospirillaceae bacterium
GGTGACTGATACTTAACGCATTCAAATGAAAAAGGCGCTATAGAAAGCGCCTTTTTAACGTCAGAGAAAAAGCTTAACAACGTCAGGCTTCGCTGATCTCTTTCTCATTGGCTTCAGCCTGTTTGATGCGATAGCACGGGGTGTATTCTTTGTAATTCAGTTTCATACGCCGCTGATCAACAAAGGAGGTCAACAACTGATCCAGCTCGGCCATCATCTCCGGCTCACCTTCTATCTCAAACGGACCGTGCTTTTCAATCGCGCGGATTCCCGGTTCCTTCACGTTACCTGCCACAATACCTGACAATGCACAGCGTAAATTAGCCGCCAGTTCAAAACTGCTCAGCTCTTTGTGCAGCTGTAACTGGGACATATTGTCATGGGTTGGTTCAAACGGTTCCTGAAACTCCTGAGGTATATGCAGCTGCCAGTTAAAGTGGAACGACTCACTGGTCGCTTTACGATACTGGGTGACAGAACCCAGGCCTTCACTCATGCGACGTGCCACTTCATGTGCATCATCAACAATGATCTCGTAGCACTGGCGAGCTTCTTCCCCCAGCGTATGACGTATAAACTGATCCACCGTCGCGAAATACTCTTCACTTCCCGCAGGACCGCTAAAGATCAGTGGGAACGGGATGTTGCTGTTCCGCTCATGTAATAACAGTCCAAGAATATAGAGAATCTCCTCAGCCGTACCTGCACCACCCGGGAACACGATGATACCGTGCCCCAAGCGCACAAAGGCTTCGAGACGTTTCTCAATATCCGGCATGATGATCAGCTCATTCACGATCGGATTAGGACTTTCTGCCGCAATGATGCCGGGTTCAGAGATTCCCACATAACGACCATCATCAATGCGCTGTTTGGCATGCGCTATAGTGGCGCCCTTCATCGGGCCTTTCATCGCACCTGGCCCACAGCCGGTACAGATATCCATACCCCGTAGGCCCAGTTCGTATCCCACTTTTTTGGTGTATTCGTATTCGTGACGACCGATCGAATGCCCACCCCAACACACCACCAGATTTGGCTTCACGTGCGGCCGGATTGTTTCCGCATGGCGTAGAATATGGAACACCATATTACTGGTGGTCGCAGATTCATTGAGCCCCGCACAGCATTTATCCAGTTCGTCGCCCACGTATAACAAGTCACGCAATACTGAAAACAGGTGCTCACGGATACCCGTAATAATTTCACCATCCACAAATGCGCTGGCAGGTGCGTTAATCAGATCAAGCTGCACACCGCGATGTTTCTGGCTGATCTTGATGTCAAAATCACGGTATTTCTCCAGCACCATCTTAGTGCTATCAAGCTCGCTGCCACAGTTTAATACCGCCAGACTGCATTGACGAAATAGCTTATACAGACCGCCTTGACTGGCGTCATGAAGCTTAGCGACTTCATACGGGGAAAGAGTATCTAGATTATCCAGTGGCGTAACACTGGTGGTAACGAATTGTTCTGTGTTCATGTAATCCACCTCCTTGGGCAGTCAGACACAGCAATCGTGCCACCCTTTCTCTGGTGGCCTGTGCCTCTTCATGTTCATTTATTGTCATACTTCAGACCAATGACATTTCCATGAAGTTCACAGAATCACTATAGATTATTTCCAGTACTCTGCCAAAATCGTTTAATTTTCAGCCAGTTAACCTTTTAAAAATTGTGTGATATACGCGGGCAATACTTCACTAGCGGCCCCATAAATATGTTCATCAAAGGCTGACTCCACCCGCGAGGGCTCCAGATTAAGTTCCACCGTGTGTGCGCCTGCTGCATTCGCCACTTCGACAAAACCTGCCGCCGGATACACATGCCCTGACGTACCAATCGACAGGAATAGATCACAGCTATCCAACGCATTGTAGATCCGGTCCATATGCATCGGCATCTCACCAAACCAAACAATATCAGGACGCAATAACCCAGCTTCGCCACAGCAATCACAGAGATCAGCCGGTGAACTTGCCCCCTCAAAGAAGGACACTTCCCCGCTTTGCCCACAACGCATATTCAGCAATTCGCCGTGCATATGAAGCAGATTCTGACTGCCCGCCCGTTCATGCAGGTTATCAATATTTTGGGTCACCAGAAGCACATTACCGTGGTGCTTTGCCTCCAACTCTGCGAGTGCATAATGAGCAGAGTTGGGCTGAATTTCCGGCGACAAGAGTCCCTGACGGCGTTCATTATAAAATCGATGAACCAGTTCCGGATCACGCAAAAACGCTTCAGGCGTGGCAACATCTTCAACCCGATGGTCTTCCCACAAACCGTCCGCAGCGCGAAACGTTCGAATGCCAGATTCAGCCGAAATACCGGCCCCCGTCAGGATCACGATTGATTCTGCACCCATCTTTCACCTCCACAAAAAATCTTATTGTCACAATACGGCAATGCTTGCGTAACTAGACTATCTTTGAATTCAAGGTAACCGAAAAAAACGAACCCGTACAATCGGTTGCCTGATTCACAAGGCGACTCAGCCCAACAGGAATGAACCAGTTGATGAGATCGCTGACCTGCAATACCGGAACAGGAACAGGCGTTAACCACAGGGACAACGCCCAAAAAATCAACATCGCAGCAGCAGAGGATGATGCCCAACGATGTTATGCAGTAACCTGAACCACCCTACCCGACCTCGCAGCCTCTACCGGGCCTGTAGCTGGTTTATCAGCGCCTCTCACTCTCTGGAAATCAGCCACCCGGCGTCAGAAGGAATCCGCCATGACAGCATCTAAGCTCTATATACTGGATACCAACGTACTGCTTCATGACCCTAAGTGTCTGTATGAGTTCAAGGAGCAGGATATCGCCATTCCCATGACCGTTCTGGAGGAACTGGACGACATCAAGGATCGTAAGAAAAACGTGTCCTCGGAAGCACGTCATGCCATTCGCGCAATCGATCAGATTTTGAGTGGAGCCAGCACTTCTGCCCAAATCACCAAAGGCGTACCAATTAAGCAAAACGCACTCAACGGCGTTGATACACGACTGGGGAAATTGAGTATTTTCCCAGACCACGAGCTAACAATGCGCCAGGGCTTTTTGCCCAACAATCACAATAAAGATAATTTGATTATCAACTGCGCGCTGCACTTACAGGCTACGAATCCGCATCGCGAGATTATTCTGGTCACCAAAGATATCAATATGCGTCTGAAAGCGCTCGGTGCCGGACTCATTAAAGTTGAAGACTACCGCACCGACCAGTTGGTTTCCGATATTGAGTTGCTGCCTGCCGGGCACTACAAAATGGAGGGTAATTTCTGGGAGCATGTCACTGATGTGAAGAGCTATCAGGAAGGTAAATACACCTTTCATCAGATTGATCGCAGCATTTTGCCCAACACCTATCCGGCTGAATATATCTACGATGACTCAGGTGGTTTTTCAGCACGGGTAATCAGCGTTGACGACGAGACGGTCACGCTGCAAGACCTGAATCACGAACGGATCATGCAGCAGAACTGCTGGGGTATTGAACCGATCAACATTCAACAGGCCTTTGCCATGCAGGCCGTACTCGACCCATCCATTGATCTGGCGATACTGAACGGCGCTGCCGGCTCTGGTAAAACGTTAGTGGCACTGGCCTGTGCATTAGAAATGGTGATTGAGGACAAACAGTTCAACAAAATCATCGTGACCCGCTCTACGCCACCCGTGGCGGAAGATATCGGCTTCCTGCCGGGTACAGAAGAAGAGAAGATGACCCCTTGGTTGAGTGCAATCCACGATAACCTTGAGGCGATGCATGAACAGGACGAACGCCCTCAGAGCAGCGTTAAATACGCGATCGAAAAGGCCAACATCCAGTTCAA
>JAGSHA010000378.1 GCA_023954795.1 Oceanospirillaceae bacterium
ATAGCCCACGGAGCCTGTTGCTCCGGGGCTATGCTGAACAAGGTTCTGCGTTACCCTTTGGGCTTGCCGATCACAATGGAAATAATCGCCGCGATACCCAGCAGACCGCAGTAGTAAATTGATCCGACTAAGGCGAGTGGCGACAACTGGGCAATCGATGCCGCTAGCAGAACCTGTGCACCGTAGGGGATGAAGCCCTGTACGACACAGGAGAAAATATCCATCAGGCTGGCGCTACGTTTCGGATCAACGCCATAACGGCTGGCAATATCCTTAGCTAAAGAGCCGCTCAATACAATCGCCACGGTATTGTTCGCCGTGGCCATATTGGTCAGCGCGACAGCGGCCCCAATGCTGATCTCTCCAGAGCGTGGTGATGGGGTGGTGTTCTGTTTACGGCGAGTGAGACGGTCAATGATGCTCGCGATATATTCCACACCGCCACGTGCTTTCATCAGTGCGCCCAGGCCGCCTATCAACATGGAGAGAATCATAATCTCCTGCATGCCCGTATAACCGGCATAGATGTCTTTGGACAGCTGTGCGACTGTGTAATCCGGGAGCTGACTCATCCCGATAACCCCGGCCAGTACGATACCGCTCAATAGCACCAGCATGACATTCAGCCCGCTCAGGGCCATCACCAGCACCGCAACATACGGCAACACCAGCAACAGATTGATCTCTTCTTTGGCGGCTACATTGCCGCTGCCTCCCAGCGTAAAGAGCACTCCCAGCGTCAGCAGGGCGGCGGGTATCGCAATTTTGGCATTGAGGCGGAATTTATCACGCATTTCGCAGCCTTGTGTGCGGGTTGCGGCGATGGTGGTATCGGAGATAATCGACAGGTTGTCACCAAACATGGCTCCCCCGACAACGGTGCCGGCAGCCAGCGCTACATCGATCCCTGTGGCATCCGATACGCCCACTGCAATGGGTGCCATCGCGGCTATCGTACCCATGGACGTCCCCATCGCGGTGGCAATAAACGCACTGATAATAAACAGGCCGGGTAATACCAATGGTTCCGGGATCAGGCTTAGACCCAAGTTGACGGTGGCATCGACTCCGCCAATCGCTTTGGCGACGCTGGCAAAGCCGCCTGCCAGCAGATAGATCACCACCATGGTGATGATAGTGTTATCACCAATCCCTTTGATAAAGGTTTCGATACGATCGTTTAGGGGGCCTTTCGCCAGCAACATGGCCAGCACAATGGCAGGCAGGATCGCGACGGGGGCTGAAATTTGATAGAAGGCAAACTCAACCGCTTGATTTTGGTAGTAGATGCCACTGCCAATAAACATGGAGAGAAAGAGCAAGAGTGGTAACAGAGCGACGGGTGACGCTTTCATCGATGGTTCCTGAATATAAATGCCGATCGGGCAGTATTCTGTCAGTCCGGTGACTTGTGGTGCCGGACACGAGAGAGGGCAAACGATGGGGTTGCCATCTGCGCTCAAAGAGTTGTAACGGGCATTGTGGCGGCGTTACAGAAGGCTGCGATTATAAGGATTGGGGGGGAAAGCGCTAAGAAGGAATAATTATTTGATATTCAATTTCGTTATTTTGAAGGGCCTTGTTAATTTCTTAATGGAATATGTTGATCAGAATTGCTTCAAAGAGAGAGTTGGAGGTTTGGCTTCAGAGAATTGCTATCGCGGATAGGTGCATGGACCTGCTCAAATAGCGGAGGGGGCACAGCATAGGTGGCAACGGCCATCCAGCTGCTTTTTGAAGCAGAGAAGGCCGAATACCGAATGCTTATTGGGGGATGGATAACAACAGTTTAGCAAACATGCCCGGATTCATGTCCTGATGAGCGGGGTGACTTCAATGGATTATAACCCGTCAAATCTACTGGAGGTTTATAAGCTCAATAGATGGTGAGAGAAGGCAATTGATTGATTTTTGCCGCGACGTTTGGCTTCGTACAATGCAATATCCGCGTTGTTAAGAATCTCTCCAAAGTGTTCGCTAGTCCGCAGTGTTGCGGTGCCTAAGCTGGCGGATAAGTGGATGGACTGTTGATCCACTTCCAGTGTACGGCAGAGGTTGAGTCGTATGCGCTCTGATACTACGGCAACTTCGTCTGAGTTGCATTCAGGCAATATGACAACAAACTCTTCTCCACCGTAACGTCCCACGAGATCACAGCCGCGGACTGAATGTTCGATGAAGTTCGTTGTTTGTTGTAAAACCTGATCCCCAATGGGATGCCCATAACTGTCATTGATCGCCTTAAAACCATCGAGATCAATCATGATCACGGACAGTGGGTGTTTATAGCGTCGTGCACGTAGTACTTCCTGTACACCCATCTCCTGAATGCGCTGTCGATTGAAGACCTGGGTTAGGGAATCGTGGGTGGCTTTCAGGTGTAAGCGTTGCCATTGAAGGACCATGACGCCCGTCAAAATACCTAAAGTCAGTGAGCCGGTGATCCCAATAAATATGAATATCATCATCTCCCAGCGGGATGTCAGTGTTGATACATCAATAGATACGGCAAGCTGCCAATAGCCGCCTGGCACCGTGATGTTGTGGATAACCTCCGCGTTCTGAAAGACGTCTGGGCGACCATAAAATACATTTCCTTTTTCGCCCATTCCATCCGTGCCCCGAAGTGCATATTGAAACATCTGATCAGCATTTTCAGTCAATAGAGGTGAGAGTAGTTGGTCGATATCCAGTATTAGGGTGATAAAACCCCAGAATTTTTCATCGCCGGATGCGCCATCACGGATGTATACGGGTTTGCGCGCGATAGCTCCAAATCCACCTTCAACCAACTGTAGCGGACCGGCCAGTCGAAACTCGTGGTTTTGTATGGTTTCCTCAACAACCTGTCGTTGATCTGGCAGGCTGCGCAAATCAAGCCCCATAACAACCGTGTCTCCTGGATCTGGGTACACCAGCTGGATGATAGCGTCCGGTGCGAGTTCTACCTGTTTTATGGCGGGACGCTGAACCAGTAAAGGTTGCATCAGTTGATTAAATTGATCGTGGCTGGGGTTGGGTGCCAGATGAAGCAGGCTTTCAACGGCATCGATAACAATCAGATTTTCCGCCAGCGCTTTGCTGATGATGGACTGATAGTGTTCTGAGTATTGGTTTGCCTGACTAACAATGGTTGAGCGCTGCCAGAGAAATTCCGCATAGGCCATGAGAAGCGTGATCGTAACGGCAATTGCGCAAGTCACAACTCCGACCAGAACAGGCACTAAATTCAAACGCTCAGGCTTTTTTATCATACGTGCATACTCACAAGGCTTACACGGTTTATTTAGTATAGATCATTCAAAAACAAGTGCTAAATGACGGTAGTTGGCGCAGTTTTGGCAATAGGAAAATGTGAAGGTGATGCTGAATTTCAAACGGAAACTGCAAGATGTATATGAGGAGGTGCGGGTGAGTGGCAGGGGGGGAATGTAAAACAGGGGCCTTAAAAAGGCCCCAAAGAGAGGTGTGCTCTTAGTGACCTAAGAGAGTCCCGAAAGAGGGTTGGCGGCTGAAGCTGAGCTTTTGCTTGGCGAAACGCACTGCGGCCGCAATAGAGCTGATCAATGAGGTGAATGTATCGACCAATGCCTGCTCACGCAGCATTTGAGCTTCACGCAGATAAAAATCCATATCAGGTTCGCCAGCTTCGTTAGTACGGATTACAATTTCGTTCTGCATTTTATTCACCAGATGTATTAAGTTTACATGACCTGACGTTCGGATAAG
>JAGSHA010000156.1 GCA_023954795.1 Oceanospirillaceae bacterium
CCACCGTTGCGGCCGGATGCGCCAAAACCGATGCGGGTCGCTTCCAGCACGACGACTTTAAAACCACTTTCTGCCAGATGAAGCGCGGTGGAAAGGCCGGTGTAACCCGCGCCGATAACGCAAATATCAGCTTCGATCTGCCCCTGCAGGGCTGGGCGCAGGTTTTTGTCGTTCGCAGACGCTGCGTAATAAGAGGTTGTGTGTGAAGGTGCAGACATAATCGTTCTCATTATTATACGAACCGACGTGTGAGGTCGGTTGTCTTGTTCGTAGCGACAGCGCTGGTGGGTACCCCCAGACTATCTCCTGTCCTATCAAAGATACGTCTCACCGTTGTGACCGCGATATACCCAGTAGGGTATATTTTTGAACGTTGTCTGCTTTTCCTTCTATACCTGACTTCTACATCTTCCTACTAAGGTTCACCAGCAAACTTTCCTGCAAACACTGGGTAAAGGCATTAATAATCACTTCATTGGCGTGTTTCTTCCGCCAGACGGCGGCAAAGGTGTTGCTGTAGCCATAGTCATCGGGCATGAGCGGACGAACGTCTTTGTCCAGCCCCCAGTTCTGAACGACATGGGTGGGCAAAAAGCCGAGGTAGTGGCCGCTGAGGATCAGCGTCGCGCGCGCTTCCTGATGATGGGCTTTGGCTTGTTTATTCCAATGGCGCATATCCGGATGGATCTCGCGGCCTGGCATCAGGCGGGGGGATTCAACAAACTTATGTTCCAGCAGTTCTTCTTTCGTGACCAACCGGGTGCGGTCGAACAGCGGGTGTCCGGCTCCACAGTAAAGCTGCATCTGCTCCTCAAATAGCGCCAGAGTGTCCAGCTCTGGGAACGCATGCGGCAACACGGTAATGCCGATGTCTACCTGCTTCTCCAGCACAGCGGTGGTGACATCATCCGATGACATGGTGGTGATCTGTACCCGGACATCGGGGGCTTTGTCGGCAAACCGGTTCAGTGCAGTGACAATCGAGGAGTTGTGCGCGCCAAGCATATGTTCGGCAAAACCGATATGCAGCTGCCCAAAAATACGGTTATGGGATTGGTTAACCCGATTGCGAAACTGATCCACCGCGCTGAGAAGTTCCAGCGTAGCGTCGTACACCGCTTGTCCCTGATGGGTCACACTGAAGCCCGCCCGACCACGTTCACACAAACGCATGTCCAGCCGTTTCTCCAGATCGGCGATGTAGTTAGAGATGGTGGAGTTGGCCAGATTGAGCTGAATCTCGGCCGCTGAAAAACCTCCGGCTTCTACAACAGAACGAAATACGCGCAGCAGGCGCAGGTCCACATCGGCGAGTTGTCCGGAGATGGCTGCTTTCTTACGCCCCATTGTTTTCTCCCCCTTAAGGTCGATGAAAGATTGGATAAATCGTTGTTACATTTGTATATGTAAATGTAATTCCATTCAAATAATTATATTACCAAAAGGTAGTCAGGTTTATAAATTACTCAACGCTGACCTTTACCCGATTGGGTGCCACTGGGCGTGGTGGCACCTCATACGACAAAAGAGATAACTAAAAATGAGCATTCAGTTGAAAGACAGCGGCCTGTTGAAAACTCAGGCATATATCGATGGACAATGGGTTGCCGGTGACAACGGTGCAACCTTTGACGTACATAACCCGGCAACCGGTGAGTTGCTGGCAACCGTTGCAAGCGTTGGCGCAGCAGAGACCAAACGCGCAATTGAAGCGGCTGAAAAAGCGATGGTCGCGTGGCAGGCACTGCCAGCGAAATCCCGCTCCGATATTCTTGAACGCTGGTACAACCTGATGCTGGAAAGTCAGGAAGATCTGGCGGTATTGATGACGGCTGAGCAGGGGAAACCGCTGTTCGAATCCCGTGGTGAAGTTGGTTACGGCGCCTCATTCCTGAAGTGGTTTGCAGAAGAAGGCAAGCGTGTATACGGCGATGTACTGCCTTCAACCGCTGATCGTCGCAGCATTGTGATTAAACAGCCGGTCGGTGTTGTGGCAGCTATCACGCCGTGGAACTTCCCGAACGCGATGATCACCCGCAAGGTAGCGCCAGCATTAGCGGTGGGTTGTGCAATTGTACTGAAGCCTGCAGCAGAAACGCCACTGTCTGCGCTGGCTCTGGCTGAGCTGGGTGAACGCGCCGGTCTTCCAGCAGGTTTGTTCAGTGTCCTGACCAGTGCGGATGCGCCGGCGGTCGGCGGTGAGATGACCTCTAATACCACCGTGAAGAAAGTGACATTCACCGGATCAACCGGTGTTGGCAAGCTGCTGATGAAGCAGTGTGCGGATACCGTCAAACGCACCTCTATGGAACTGGGTGGTAACGCACCGGTGATCATATTTGATGATGCGGATCTGGATAAAGCGATTGCCGGTGCTCTGGTTTCTAAGTATCGCAACTCCGGTCAGACCTGTATCTGTGCCAACCGAATTCTGGTGCAGGACGGTATTTACGACGCATTCGTGGAGAAATTCACTGCGGCGGTGAACGAGTTCCGTATCGGTAACGGTCTGGATGACAGCACCACTCACGGTCCGGTGATCACTGAAAAAGCCGTTGCCGATATCCACGCGAAAGTTGAATCCGCCGTGGCGGAAGGTGCAACGGTTGTGACCGGTGGACGTGTGAGCGACAAAGGCTCCCACTTCTACGAGCCAACCGTACTGACCAACGTGACCGACGAGATGCGTCTGTTTAAAGAAGAGATCTTTGGTCCGGTAGCGCCCATCTTCAAGTTCAGCAGCGAAGCTGAAGCGATCTCAATGGCGAACGACACCGAATTTGGTCTGGCGTCATACATCTACACCAACGATCTGGGTCGCGTATGGCGTGTCTCTGAAGGTGTCGACTACGGCATGGTGGGTGTGAACGAAACGGCGATCAGTTCTGAAGTGATCCCGTTTGGTGGGGTAAAAGAATCCGGGCAGGGCCGTGAAGGTTCTAAGTACGGTCTGGATGATTACCTGGAAACAAAATATATCTGCATGGGCGGCCTGTAAGGCTAAGCGGTGAACAAAATGAGCGGAATTATCTATCCAACGACCAACCTGAAAGCGACTGAGTCTCTGACTTTAGAGCGCGGTGACGGTGTATACGTTTACGACAATAACGGTAAAGAATACATCGAAGCACTGGCGGGTTTGTGGTGCACCTCACTGGGTTACAACAACCGTGAGCTGATCGACACCGTTAACGAACAGATGGGACAGCTGTCTTACTCCCATATGTTTGGTGGCAAAACCCATCAGGTGGGTATGGATCTGGCGGACAAGCTGAATGCGATGGTGCCGGTTGAGAATGCAAAAGTGTTCTTCGGTAATTCCGGCAGCGATGCGAACGACAGCCACGTAAAAATGCTGCGTTACTACTTCAATGCCATCGGCAAACCAGAGAAGTTTAAGATCATTGCGCGTGAGCGTGCCTACCACGGGGTGACTGTGGCGGCTGCATCGCTGACCGGACTGGTGCCGAATCACACTCATTTTGATCTGCCGTTCGATGCGCTGGGCATCCTGCGTACCGATGCGCCGCATTACTACCGTGGCGCATTGCCGGGTGAAACTGAAGAACAGTTTGTTGACCGTATCACCAACAACCTGGAACAGCTGATCCTGAAAGAGGGTGCTGACACCATCGCCGCCTTCATTGCGGAACCGATTACCGGTGCCAGCGGTGTGATCGTGCCGCCTAAGGGTTACTACGAAAAAGTTCAGGCGATCCTGAATAAGTACGACATCCTGTTCTGGGCGGACGAAGTGATCACCGGCTTTGGCCGTACCGGTAACGATTTCGGTTCGACCACCATGAACATCCAGAAGCCGGACATGATGACGCTAGCGAAACAGCTGTCGTCTGCGTATATGCCGATCAGTGCGTCTGTGATTCGTGGTGATATGTACGAAGCGATGATCGAGCCGAGTGCTCAGGTGGGCGTATTTGGTCACGGTTACACCTACTCGGGTCACCCGGTGTCATGTGCGGTTGCACTGAAAACGCTGGAGATCTACGAGCGCGACAACATCTTTGGTCACGCGGCTGAGATGGGTCGCTACATGCAGCGTCGTCTGCATGAGTTTGCGGATCACCCGCTGGTGGGAGAGATCCGCGGGGAAGGTCTGATTGCAGCAGTCGAATTTGTTGCAAACAAGCAGACCGGTGAAGCATTTGCAGGCGGTGCGATTGGCGGCTTCGCACAGCAGGCGTGCCAGAACCACGGCATGATTACCCGTGCCGTTGCGGGTTCATCGCTGGCGTTCTGTCCGCCACTGATTGTCACCACTGAGCAGATCGATGAAATTATCGAGAAGTTCAGCTTGGCACTGCAAGACACACTCGACTACGTTACCCGCGAAAACTTGCAGGTCGCGTAAGTCACAGTTAAACCCGCCAGCGTGTTATCAGGGGCGCGCTGGTGGTTTGCCTCCCAATTGTTCAGAAGTGATGATCTGGCCGATTGACCCTGGTGCTTTCTTGTACTGAAGAAATTCTCACGAATTTCTTGCTCCGTTGTTTGGTTGTCACCAACCAACTCTTTTGGGGGAACATTGTTCCCCCGTTTTTATTCCGTTGTCCATGTCTTACGCTTGGAGTGCGCTATGTACAACTACCATCAGCGACAGGAACTCTTAACGGAGGTCCACTCCCGACCTTTCCAGCCTTTTACCGCACCGTTGCGTTTAATGCATTTTGCGGTGCTTTACGATGGTGTCTCGGCTGCGGCAATCGAGCAGGACGTGTTGGCCGCAATCCGTGAGATGGGCTTTGTGTTTGATAAAGAGCATCATGGTTTTCTCTTTGTGACCAATCGGCAGTATGCGATTCGTTACGAGCCGCACAACGAGTTCTATACCTTAACGCTCTACCATCTCAACGACGGTCCACCGTTTACCCACATGGATGAGTTAACCCGGTCTTTACCCGGTGCGCTGTTGGTTGAGCTGGAAATTCAATGTGAACGGGCCGATGTTCCTGAGCACATTGATCACTCATGTGACACTCCGTGTGAGTGTGGCCGGGACATCAACAGTGCGATCAAAGCACGCTTTGCCAGTGCCCAGTACTGTGTGTCGCAGGTGATGAACGGTTCGGCCATTGTCGCGACTGATTTTCGTACCGAGAACGACCGGCAGCGGGTGAATATTCTGGTGAAGGATATCCAGTTGCAACCGGCGGAAACCGGACGCCTGCTGCAGCGGCTGTGTGAACTGGAAACCTACCGTCATATGGCGTTGTTATCGCTCCCCACCGCACGTGAACTGATGCCTGAAATCACGATATTGGATCAGACGTTGGCGAAGGTATCTCAGCGATCAGGTGATGATCTGTCTGACGTACTCAACCAGATGACGGAACTGGCGGCGAAGGTTGAATCAATCTCAGCGGCAACCGCCAATCGCTTCTCTGCCAGCGATGCGTATTTTGCGCTGGTCGAGCGCTGTATCCAGGAGCTGCGTGAACAGCGCATTGAAGGTGGGCAGATGATCGCTGAGTTTATGGATCGTCATCTACGTCCCGCCCAGCGAACCTGTGACAGTGCAGCAGCACGTACCGAGCTGCTATCACGTCGTATTGCCCGGGCGACTGAATTGGTGCAATCACAAGTGAATCTGCACATTGAAGAGCAGAACAAAGCGCTACTGGAAGCCTTGAATGCCCGCTCTAAGCGCAAGATGGGGCTGGAAACTAAGCTGGAAAGCCTTTCCGTGGTGGTTGTCGTCTATTACCTTTACGACCTGATGGATCTGGCGCTGAAAAACCTGCTGCACGAAGGTGAAACGCTGGAACTGATGCTAACCGGGCTCACCATGTTGCTGCCGTTTTTGCTCCTGCTGGTGATGTTCATGGTTCGCAGGTTAGTACGCGGTTATCGGGATGAGTAGGAGAGTCCGGCCTGAGCGTTACTGTTCTCTACAGCAGATCGCTGCACAGCTACGTCGTCCCGCAGAGTGCACAACTGATAATGAACCCGCGAGCAGTTGTCCGGATATTTACCTGCTATTCCGTCATTCCGACCCGGATGTATTACCCGCTGTAATCACACAGCTAGAGGGTCTGGGATTCTCGTTGTACGTCGATCAGATGCCGCAAGGTGAATCCACTGAGGTGCGGGTATCGTCTGAGCAGACGATTACCATGCGCAGCAATCTGGCGACTATGCGCTATATGCTGGTCGTGACTGATCATTGTTCGCTTCTAACGCCGAACGATTACTGGGTGGTGGGACTTTTCGATGGCATACATTCAGGGAGTGTTGCTGTCTGGCGGAGCCCGAGTGAGTGTGACTTAACATCTCGTCAGCTGTCAGATCCTCTTTTAGGTAACTACCTGCAGATTCGGGCGTGACCAGATAGTCCAGCCAATGCTTTGACTACCCACCAACGAAGCCAGCCTTTAATCCCCTGTACACAGAACAGTACCGATCATTTTATGCCCGGTTAAATTGTGTGATGTGTCGGATTTCTTTGCCTGGAATCCTGCACGAATACAATAAGCTCGCATTACGCAGTTTATTTCTTGTTCTTTCTTCTAATATTTCTCTAAGGATCGATCAAATTGATGTGTTGAAACACGTTTGTTTGGTCCTCACTTTGCTGTTCGGTGGTTCGAGCATTACTCCTAAACCCATACAGATAAAGCAAGGAGGGCTTCAGATCGAACAGCTACGACACTGAGGAATAGATGATGAGCGATATTCTTGAACAGGCTAAGTTGTTTTTTGAAGCATGTGAAGAAGGAAAGGGGTGGGACGTATGCAACGCTTACTGTCACCCTGATGCAGGGTTTGCGGCTCAGACAGCCGTGCTTGCTGATATAGATACCCTGGAAGGGTATACGGAATGGATGAAAGATCTGTTCACCCCTATACCTGATGGGCATTATGATTTGCGCTTCTTTGCAGTGGATGAAGAGCGGCAATGTGTAGCGGCTTATGCCGTATTTCACGGTACCCAAACAGGACCGGGCGGGCCGGGCGAGCCGACCGGCAATACCATAGAGGCCGATTATGTTTACGTCATGCAATTTGACGGTAAACTCATTCGACAGATGACAAAAATCTGGAACGATACGATCAGCCTTCAGCAGTTAGGGTGGGCATAAGTTATAGCGGGGGGAGCCTAACATCGACGTCCCTCCGCTTTTTAACCTCTGAATATGATGTTAATCCCCTGGAGAGTGATGTGATGATTACGGGCGAATGTTTTTGCGGCGACGTCCAGTACCAGATAGATGGCAGGCTGCTTGATGCCCGCTCATGCCACTGTTCGCGTTGTCGCAAGGCATTTAGCTCACAGGCTTCGAGCTATGCGCTGGTTGA
>JAGSHA010000038.1 GCA_023954795.1 Oceanospirillaceae bacterium
TGAAGAGATCATTGGTAGCTGGCTGAAAAAACGGGGCAGCCGCGATCAGGTTGTTGTGGCGACTAAAGTGGCTGCGCCTGCCGATATGACACGTTACCTGCGTCCGGATATGGCATTTGATCGGCGCAATATTCGTGAAGCGGTGACCAATAGCCTGAAGCGTCTGCAGACGGATTATATCGATCTCTACCAATTGCACTGGCCGGAACGTAAGACTAACTTCTTTGGTCAGCTCAACTATGAGCATCAGCCCGATCAGGATGGCACACCGCTATTGGAAACGCTGGAAGCGCTGGGTGAGCTGGTGGATGAAGGTCTGGTTCGTCATATCGGGCTTTCTAATGAAAGTGCCTGGGGTGCGATGAAGTTCCTGCAGCTGGCTGAGCAGTATGGTTTGCCGCGTGCGGTATCAGTGCAAAATCCGTTTAACTTCCTTAATCGTACGTCTGAGGTGGGTTTAACGGAAGTGCTGCACCGTGAGGGTGTCTCGCTGTTGCCATACTCGCCGCTAGCGTTCGGTGCGTTGAGTGGTAAATACATTGGTGGCGCACGTCCAGAAGGTGCGCGGATTACCAAATACCCGGCGTATGGGCGCTATTTCAACGAACAGGGCCAAAAGGCGGTTGAAGCCTACGTGGCGTTGGCGCAAAAGCATGGGATTGATCCCTGTATGATGGCGCTGGCGTGGGTGAACAATCGTCCGTTTGTGGATGCCAATATTATCGGTGCCAGCTCAATGGCTCAGCTCAAGGCTAATATCGAATCAGCGAACGTCACGCTGAGTGATGAGCTGTTGGCGGAGATCGAAGCGATCAATGTGCTGTATCCGAATCCATGTCCTTAAGGTTTAACGGATGAAAACGAAACCCCGCTTTTTAGCGGGGTTTTCTTTTATGGGATAAACGGTGGCGGGGCTTAGCTGCGCTTTATTTCCCGGTCGAACTGGAACTTGCGCGAGGTGACGTACCCTTCCATGCGGCGCAGCTTTTCATCAATTCTACGCATGCGCTCACCGATATCGGCTGCCTGGCCGCTGGGTGTTGGGCCGTAGTTAAACAAGGCATCTTTCAGGTTGTGAGACGCTTCGCTGGTGTCAGCATGGTAGGCATGTTGCTGTCGGTAAGCGTCTCTGTTGCCGTTGTGTGGCCGGTCATGCGTGTTTGGGCGGTTTGTAGTTGGGCGTTTCGCCATCATCAATATGCCTGCCACGTACAGCAGAATGGCAAAGCTACCGGTGAATAGGAACAGGGTGACAAAACCTAAGCGGACCAGCCAGCTGGGCATGTTCATGTTTTCGGCGATACCGCCGCACACGCCTGCCATCCAGCTGTCGTTGCGACTGCGGTAAAGGTCCATGCCGTAGCCATTGTATTTGCGTGAGAACATACCTATCTCCTTGTTGATTGTTGATAGCGCGGATCGGATTCGTTGTCACGCCATTGCGGATGTTCTGCATCCAAAATGGTTTCAAGGGTGCCAATCCGCTCTTCCAGCCTTTCTACTTGCGCCATCGCGCTGGAAAGCGTGTGGCGATCATCCTCTGACAATCCTTTGGTTGCACGTGACTTGCTAAGGTAGTGAAGGACCAGCCAGAGTGGTGCGACCAGTCCCATAAAAATCACAGTGGGGACGAAAAAGAACAGGATGCTGGACATCATTAGCCACCTTTTTTGTTGCTTTCCATTTCAGCCTTCAGCTTAGCCAGTGCGTCATCCAATTTCTCGTCGCGCTCTAAGTCGGCAATTTCCTCGGCCAGATCTTTGGTGCCCAGGTCGTAACTTTCCACTTCGCCTTCCAGGTCATCCATTTTGCGCTCGTAGCGTTCGAACTTGTCGAATGCTTCGTTCAGCTTGTCGCGACTGAAGCGGCGACGAATGTCCAGGCGTGAGCGGGCGGTTTGTTCGCGTGCCAGCAGCGCTTTCTGCTTGGCTTTGGCGTCGTCGAGTTTTCGCTGCAGCTGGCCGATCTCATCATTCAGTTCTGCCAGCTGTTCATCCACCATGACCATCTCGTTACCTGCGAGCACAAGTGTTTCTTCAATGCTTGCCTGCTCTGCAAGTGCTCCACGGGCGAGATCTTCGCGACCTTTGCTCAGGGCTAGTTTGGCCTTGTTGCCCCATTCATCGGCGTCGCGTTGTAGATTAACGATGCGGCGCTCCAGTGTTTTGCGGTCAGCGATGACGCGGGCGGAGGTGGTGCGTACTTCTACCAGCGTATCTTCCATCTCCTGAATCATCATCCGGATCATTTTTTCCGGATCTTCGGCCCGATCCAGCAGGGAGCTAATGTTGGCGTTCACGATGTCCTGAAAGCGGGAAAAAATACCCATGACTATCTCCTTTTTCGATTCGAAGCGGGTTGTTTGCATGTTTTGTACATAGCGAATCGTGTGCCAAAAGTAACGATTTGTAGGTACGCGGTTGATATATAAAGATTTATTTGCAGATCTAAGAAAAGTGACAGCGCTTTGCAATAGGAATAATATGACCAATTAATAGTCTATTTAGCTAAATATTAATCAATATGAATCATTCTAAGCGCCAGCCTTTAATCGGTTCCTCTTTGCTCCTGATGGATGTTATTGATCAGGTTTCTGGTTTAGCGCCACTGAGTAAGCCTGTGTTGGTGATGGGTGAGCGGGGTACCGGTAAAGAGTTGATTGCTGAGCGGTTGCACTTTCTGTCCAGGCGCTGGGATCAGGCGTTTCTGAAACTCAACTGTGCGGCGATGAGTGAGAGCTTGTTGGAAAGTGAACTGTTTGGTCATGAGGCCGGCGCTTTTACCGGCGCGACTAAGCGTCACTTTGGCCGATTTGAGCGCGCTGATGGTGGGACGTTGTTTCTGGATGAGCTGGCGACCTGTTCCATGCGGGTGCAGGAAAAGCTGCTGCGGGTGATTGAGTATGGGGAATTTGAGCGCGTGGGCGGCCAGCAGACGGTCCGTGTGGACGTAAGGCTGATTGCTGCAACCAATGAAGATATTCAGCAGCTAGCGCAGCGGGGTGGGTTTCGTGCGGACTTGCTCGACCGGTTGGCGTTTGATGTGGTTAATTTGCCGCCTTTGCGGTTTCGGCAGGAGGATATTCCTGAGTTGGCGGAATATTTTGCGTCGGGGATGTGTCGTGAATTGGAGCGCGCTTATTTTCCCGGATTTAGCGAGCAGGCGATGGCGAAACTGCTTTCCTATCACTGGCCGGGAAACATTCGTGAGCTGAAGAATGTCGTCGAGCGCAGTGTTTATCGTAGTGATGCTGCGGAGGATGTGGTTGATGATGTGGTCCTTGATCCCTTTCGGGCTGCGTGGCAGGAAAAAACGAAGGCTCAGATACACGCTGATGAGGGTGTGAAAGAAGAGTTTGCCTCTGCGGATGTCGCCCGTGATTTAGCGGTAGAACTGCCCGCTGATTTACCTGAGCGGATGCGTGAGTTGGAGAAGCAGATGCTGGCGCAGGCGCTGAGTCAAAATCGCTTCAATCAGCGTCAGACGGCGGACCGTCTTGGGTTGAGTTATCACCAGTTACGCAGCTATCTGCGTAAACATCAGATGTTGCCGCTTAAGCGTTATTTGGCGGAACAGGATGACAATTGAAACTGGTTTCGGGTGGGTGTTCGTCATCAGTGAATAGAGAAAAGCCGGTGCCTTAAGCAGCACCGGCTTTTCTGTCTATGGGGTGCTCATGATCGACTTGCCTGCCCAGTCGGGAACGGACATCAGGTCCACACCCCAGATCAGTGGCAATACGTAAGCGATGCATAAGGTGATCGCCACAACACCGATCAGGTTGACCCACAAACCGGCTTTGGCCATCTGCATAATGCTGACGTAACCCGAGCCGTAGACGACCGCATTGGGTGGGGTAGCCACCGGCAGCATAAAGGCAAAAGATGCCGCGACGGCGGCGGCAAACATCGGTCCATACGGATGTACGCCCATTGTGCCTGCAACAGCCGCCATCACGGGGATCAGCAATGTTGCCGTGGCCGTGTTGGAGGTGATTTCAGTGAGGAACAGGGTCAGCAGTACGACGACTCCGATAAAGAGTGTCAGGTCCATGCCGCTCAGTAGGCCCAGCTGGCTGCCGATCCACTCGGTCAGGCCGGTGGTTGAGAAGCCTTTAGCTAACGCCAGTCCGCCACCGAACAGCAGGATGACACCCCACGGAAGTTTCACTGCAGATTCCCAATCGAGCAGGAAGCGGCCTTTTTTCAGGTCAACCGGCGTTATAAACAGCAGCAGGGCACCGACAATGGCAATAGTGGCGTCGTGGATCATGGGGGGCTTCAGGAAGCCGCGCAAAATCCAGCTGGCGGCGGTGAGCGTGAAGATCAGCAGGACCAGTTTTTCGGCTTTGCTGATCGATCCTAGTTCTTCCAATTGTTGGGACACCATTTCCTGGCCGCCCGGCAGGGTTTCCAAACCTGATGGGTACACCACCTTGACCAATAAAAACCATGCAACGGCCAGCATAACGATGGCCAGAGGTACGCCGAAGCTCATCCATTGGGCAAAACCAATGGAGTGTCCGTAAATGTTCTCTGCCATGCCCGCCAATACGGTATTCGGAGGTGTGCCGATCAATGTGCCTACGCCGCCAATCGAGGCGGCAAAGGCGATCCCCAGCATCAGTGAAATGCCGAACTTAAAGTGTTGTGGTCGGGTGTCGATGCCATCGATGGGGTTGGTGCTCAGTGATGCTGCGGTTTGATTGATGATCGCCAGGCCAATCGGCACCATCATCATGGTCGTGGCCGTATTGCTGACCCACATAGATAGAAAGGCCGTGGCAATCATAAAGCCCAATACGATGCGGTCAGGACCTACGCCGACCATGCGAATGGTGTGCAGCGCAACGCGCTTGTGCAGGTTCCATCGCTCCATTGCAATGGCGATCAGGAAGCCGCCCATGAACAGAAAAATCAGATGATTGGCATATGACGGAGTGGCCTGAGCCGATTTCATAATGCCCAGAGTTGGATACAGGGCAACCGGCAGCAATGAGGTGGCAGGAATAGGGATCGCTTCAGTAATCCACCAGGTGGCCATGAGTGCCGCGATGGCTGCAACCTTCAGGGCTTCCGGTGTTAATCCTTCAGGCAGTGGCAGGGCGAGTATCAATAAAAACAGCGCGGGCCCTAATAATAGGCCAACGCGTTGACGCATACTGTACATAGATCATCTACTTTTCTGTGAATGGATAAGCTATAGGTACAGCATAGATCGTGCCATTCGCCTGAAATGGGATGAAGGTGGGAAATATGAGGTTTTTTGGCTAAGTATTGATCGGTGTCGATGGGTTGGTGTGTGGAGAACCACCCTGCGGACAAAAAAAATGGGTGATCATTCACCCATTTTTACGTCATGTTGTTGTGTTAGCGCAGATCGAGTACGGGCCAATCACGCCCCGTGGCATGGTTTTCCAGTAGCTCGTCCGGATTGACCGCAACAGGGTAAGTGACCAGTTCCAGTAGAGGCAGGTCGTTGTGGGAGTCGCTGTAGAAATAGCTCTCTTCCAGCGTGTGGCCGGTGTCCGTCAGCCATGTATGCAGGCGTTCAACTTTGCCATGCTGGAAGCATGGGGTGCCTGCTACTTTGCCGGTGTAGCTACCATTCTGTAATTCTGGGTCGGTTGCCAGAATAGCATCCACTCCCAAATGTTCTGCGATAGGCTGAGTAACAAAGGCGTTCGTCGCCGTAATGATCAGCAGGAAGTCTCCCCGGTCGCGATGTGTCTGCAGCAGTTCGGCGGCTTTTGGCAGCATGATCGGTGCGATCATCTCGCGCATGAATTCGGCATGCCATGCGGTGAGTTGTGCCATATCGTGTTCGGCCAGAGGACGTAGGGCGAATTCCAGATATTCATGGATATCCAGCCCTCCACTTTTATACTGATCATAAAAGTAGTCATTGGCACGGCGGTATGCATCGGTATCAACGATGCCCTTTTTGCACAGAAACTCGCCCCATGCGTGGTCGCTGTCGCCGCCAATAAGAGTGTTGTCCAGATCAAAGATTGCCAGGCTCAAGTAAGAGTCTCCCTGTCAGTTTGCTGATAACCGGAGAAATCTCCGCTACTTTAATAGTCTGGATTTTACAGGCTGGATGACGCTGGGGTAAGAGGATATTGCGTTGATTTGCCCACCACAAAAGAATTGTGGAACAATAGGTTGAAAAAGATTTAGGAAAAATTACGTGATCGATTCAGATGGGTTCAGACCGAATGTCGGTATCATTCTGGCTAACTCGCTGGGTCAGGTTCTCTGGGCAAGGCGGATCGGCCAGGATGCATGGCAGTTTCCGCAAGGTGGTATCAACGAAGATGAATCGCCCGAACAGGCGATGTTACGTGAACTCGAAGAGGAAGTTGGGCTCACACCAAAAGACGTTGAGATCGTAGCGGTAACCCGAGGTTGGTTACGTTATCGTTTGCCCAAACGCATGATTCGGCGTAATTCGCATCCGATATGTATTGGTCAGAAGCAGAAATGGTTTCTGCTGCGGATGCTGACAGATGATAGAGCGGTGGCGATTGATCAGACCGAGTCACCGGAGTTTGATGACTGGCAGTGGGTAAGTTATTGGTATCCGCTGGGTCAGGTTGTTTCGTTTAAACGAGAGGTTTATCGCAAGGCGATGCGTGAATTATCGCCTAAGATGTCACGGATGATTGTATAACTTTACTTAGGAGGTTGGTGGATGCTGGAAGTATTGCGCAAGATTGTTCAGGAGGTGAGTACTGCTCCGGATCTGGACTCCGTTCTGGACCTAATTGTGCGCCGTATCCAGCGGGCGATGCGAACTCAGGTATGTTCTGTTTATCTATACGATGATGATGCTGAACGTTACAGCCTGATGGCAACGCAGGGGCTTAATCCGGATGCAGTGGGGCAGGTAAGCCTGTCCTCTTCAGAAGGTATTGTCAGTATGGTTGGCCAGCGCGCCGAACCTATCAACCTGGAGGATGCGTCTGTGCATCCTCGCTATACCTACCTCAAAGACACCGGAGAAGAGCAGTTTCATGCGTTTCTGGGTGTCCCTATCATCCATCACCGTGATGTTTTGGGCGTGCTGGTTGTTCAGCAGAAGGAAGTGCGCCGCTTTGATGAAAGTGAAGAAGCCTTTCTGGTGACCTTATCCGCCCAGCTGGCGGGTGTGATTGCACATGCCGAAGCAACGGGATTAATCCGTCCTCAAGGAGAGGGTGAAACCGAAAGCGAGCGTCGTTTTGAGGGGATAGCGGGATCGCCGGGTGTGGCGATTGGTCAGGTTGTGGTGATTGTGCCGCCTGCGGATCTCAGTGTAGTACCCGATAAAGTCGCAAACGACATTGATCATGAGATCAAGAGTTTTGAGGCGGCATTGGCGCTGGTGCGCAAAGACATCAAGGTAGTCGGGCGCAGTTTGTCCAAGCGTTTACGTGCGGAAGAGCAGGCGCTGTTTGATGTGTATCTGCGCATGCTGGATGACAATGCGCTGGCCGGTGAGGTGATCGAGCAGATTCGCGGAGGTCAGTGGGCGCAGGGTGCTTTGCGTACGGTTGTCATGGAACACGTGCAGCAGTTCTCGATGATGGATGACCCTTATCTGCGCGAGCGGGCCACGGATATTAAAGATCTGGGGCGGCGTGTACTGGCTTACATGCAAGAGTCCGGTCCGGCGGATATAGCGTTCCCGGAAGATACGATTCTGGTCGCCGATGAGATCACGCCCGCGATGCTGGGCGAGGTGCCGTCCGATAAGTTGCTGGGACTGGTGTCGGTGCATGGTTCCGGTAACTCTCATGCGGCCATTCTTGCGCGGTCCATGGGTATACCTACGATCATGGGGGCGCTGGATCTGCCGTATACTCGTCTTGATGGCCGTAAAGTAATCATAGATGGGTACTCTGGACGCGTTTATATCGACCCCTCGGACGATCTGCGCAGCGCTTACATGGACATACTGCGCGGTGAGCAGGAGATGGCGATTGAGCTCGCGACGCTCAAAGATCTGCCTGCTGAGACGCGTGACGGTTTTCGTATGCCGTTATGGGTGAACACTGGGTTGGTGGCCGATGTGGCGCGGGCGCTGGAGCGTGGCGCTGAGGGGATGGGGCTCTATCGCACCGAAATTCCATTTATGATTCGCGACTTCTTTCCAAGTGAGCAGGAGCAATTGCAGACGTACCGTCGCCAGTTGGAGGCGTTTCATCCGCGTCCGGTAACGATGCGTACGTTGGATATCGGTGGCGATAAAGCGCTGCCCTACTTTCCGATTCAAGAGGAAAACCCGTTTCTGGGGTGGCGTGGTATCCGTGTCACGCTGGATCATCCAGAGATCTTTCTGGTGCAGGTGCGTGCCATGCTGCGTGCGGGTGAAGGGTTAGGTAACCTGCGTATTATGTTGCCGATGGTCACCAGTGTGCATGAGGTGGATGAGGCCTGTCGTCAGATTGATCGAGCGGTCTCTGAGTTGCGCGACGAGGGCTATGCGATCGAGCGGCCGCAGGTCGGAGTGATGGTAGAAGTGCCCGCCGCGGTGTATCAGGTCCGTCGTTTTGCCCGTCGGGTCGATTTTATCTCGGTAGGTTCGAATGACCTGACGCAGTACCTGTTGGCCGTGGATCGCAACAATCCACGGGTGGCCGGTTTGTATGTGTCGTATCATCCTGCGGTGCTGCGTGCGCTGGAATATATTGCGCGTGAAGCCCATAAAGAGAGTGTGCCTGTATCGATCTGTGGAGAGATGGCATCTGAGCCCGGTGGTGCG
Organism: Oceanospirillaceae bacterium; assembly: GCA_023954795.1. Classification (GTDB taxonomy): domain Bacteria; phylum Pseudomonadota; class Gammaproteobacteria; order Pseudomonadales; family Balneatricaceae; genus Pontibacterium. Next base: position 8,746 of record JAGSHA010000038.1, read on the forward strand.
TTGCTGCTGATGGCGATGGGCTATGACGTACTATCGATGAATGCGACGAACTTACCCAAAATCAAATCCGCTATCCGGGGAGTCAGCAAAATTGAAGCGGATGAATTGCTGCAGCAGGTGATGGGCATGGATGATGCGGATGAGATCCATCATCTGTTGCGCCGTCGCTTACGCGAGTTGGGGCTATCGCAGCTGACCCGTCCTGTTATTCCTGATTGATTCTGGCTGCAGCGCCAATCGCTGGTAGCTGCAGTTGAAATTCCTGACTGTCCGTATTGCCGTGTGTGTCGAACGTATCTTCGCGCAGATAGGTTGTGCCGTCTGGCTTTTGCAATAAGAGCGTAACGGCGCGAGTGCCGTAGTCTGCTGAGCGAATAAAGCAGGCGGAGAGCATTTTTTCCCACTCGGTGCTGATCCCCGTATCGGGCAGGTCCGTATCGGCTGCGGAAGTCTGGTCCAGCATCAGGTGGATCAGTTTTTCAGCTATCAGACGGTCGTCTTGTAGTTCTTGTTTGAGTCCGTTACGTACCTTGAGTAGTTTCGGCCAGGGCGTGTCGAGCAGTGCATTAGACAGGCCGTATATGCCGGGAGCGAGTGGGCGTTGTGTTGCGTCACTGCGGTTGCTGAGATAGTGCAATCCCGTTTCATCACCCAGTAGCAGATTGAAGGCGCCATACGCGTGCTGCTCTGGCTCCAGCTGTGTCAGGTAATCTTTGGCTGGTTGGGGTTTGCTCAGATAACGGCGGGTTAAATCTCCTCGGGAACGCAATCCCTGAGGTTTGTCCCGGCCGTTGCGATGGTTGGTGACGGTGGCAAAGTGCCCGTGCTGATTAAGGCCCAGCCACGTGCCTCCCTGTTCCAGATCACGTCCCGCCAGAATATGAGGCGTATCCTGCCAGTAGTGCACTTCCCGGCTGGGACGGCGAAAAAATTCGTCGCGGTTGGCTACTAAAACGAGTGAATAGACCGGATGGCTGTCGTAGGCGAATGTAATCAGGCACATGGGGCAGTTTGTCATTTCTTTAGTAAAGGTGGACCGCTAATATAGGCGCTTCCGAACGGGCGGGGCAAGTCGGCATGGTCAGCGGCAGTTGGCATGCAGGCGTTATCTGAAGGATTTTTCTATGTTCTTAACCCTATTGTTGTACTTGGTGCTGGGCGCAGTAGCGGGTGTTGTTGCAGGGCTTTTTGGTATCGGCGGTGGTTTGTTGATTGTGCCGGTGTTGATATTCAGTTTTGCTGCGCAAGGCATGTCGCCAGATGTGTTGACGCATGCGGCGGTGGCTACGTCATTGGCAACGATTGTCGTGACCTCTATTAGCTCGGTGCGAGCGCATCATAAGCGCGGGGCTGTGCGCTGGGATCTGTTTAAGCCGATCAGTGTGGGGATTCTGGTTGGGGCGTTTCTGGGGGTGAAAGTCGCCGGAATGATGCCCGGTTCCCTGCTGCAGGTTGTGTTTGGGGTGTTCTCGCTGTGTGTAGCGGTGCAGATGGGTTTCGGGATCAAGCCGTCAGCCGGTACAGAGCCGCCGTCGTCCGCTACGTTGTCGGTGGGAGGCGGCTTTATTGGTGGCTTGTCCACGATATTTGGTATTGGTGGCGGCACACTCACTGTGCCATTTCTAAGCTGGAAGCGCGTGCAGATGCAGCAGGCGGTGGCAACATCCGCTGCCTGTGGATTGCCGATTGCAGTGGTGGGTGCTCTGACCAACGTGTGGGAAGGTTGGGGGCATGCGCAGACCGATGAATGGAGTCTGGGTTATGTTTATCTGCCCGCGTTTGTCGGCATTGTGATTACCAGCTCGTTGTGTGCCAAGTTTGGTGCGCGTATGGCGCACAGTTTGCCAGCACCGGTGTTGAAGCGATATTTTGCTGTGTTTTTGCTGTGTGTCGGTACCTATTTAATCGGTAAGAACCTGTACTGAGGAAAGATTTATGTGGGTGCATGATATAGATCCGGTATTACTGGATGTCGGGCCATTAACAGTCCATTGGTATGGTGTGATGTATCTGGTCGGTTTTGCGGCTGCCTGGTGGTTGGGGTGTGTGCGCGCACGTAAGCCTGCTTCGGGCTGGACCGAAGACCAGGTGTCCGATCTGATTTTTTGGGGTGCCATGGGGGTCGTGCTCGGTGGTCGCTTTGGGTATGTGTTGTTTTATAACTTTGACCAGTTTCTGGCTGACCCGCTCTGGTTGTTCGCCGTATGGGAAGGGGGGATGTCTTTCCATGGTGGTCTGCTGGGTGTTATTACGGTGCTGTGGCTTTGGGGGCGCAAATACAACAAGTCTCTGTTGCAGATGGGGGACTTTGTTGCGCCGCTGATTCCAATTGGTCTGGGGGCGGGTCGTATAGGTAACTTTATTGGTGGCGAGCTCTGGGGGCGCGCAACGGACCTGTCTTGGGGGGTTGTTTTTCCGCGTGCCGCGGATGGGGTCGCCCGTCACCCGTCGCAGCTATATGAATTTGCACTGGAAGGCGTGTTGTTGTTCGTTATTCTGTGGTGGTACTCCAGTCAGCCACGCCCAAGAATGGCGGTGTCTGGTATGTTCCTTCTGCTTTATGGCTTGTTCCGCAGTCTGGTGGAGTTGGCGCGTGAGCCTGATGCGCATCTGGGCTTTCTGGCATTCGACTGGTTGACGATGGGGCAGTTACTCTCTGTGCCGATGATTCTGGTCGGTGGTTTGATGATTGGTGCCGCGTACGCTCGCAGTGTAGAATCGGAAAAAAAATAGCACGTTTAATAGGGTTAAGGCGAAATCACCGATGCAGCAGTATCTGGATCTGATGCGAGATATTTTGGAGAGCGGCACCGATAAGGGTGACCGTACCGGCACAGGGACACGTTCCGTGTTTGGGCGTCAGTTGCGGTTTGATCTGTCGGAAGGTTTTCCGTTGTTGACGACGAAAAAGGTCCATCTCAAATCGATCATCTATGAGTTGCTCTGGTTTTTGGACGGCAATACGGACAATAACTGGCTGAAAGAGCGCGGCGTTTCAATTTGGAATGAGTGGGCGCTCGAAGATGGTGATCTGGGGCCTGTATACGGTAAACAGTGGCGTTCCTGGCAGTGTCCTGATGGCAGTACTGTTGATCAGATCAGTCAGGTGGTTGAGCAGATCAAGCGCACGCCGAATTCCCGTCGTTTGATTGTCAGTGGCTGGAATCCGGCGGATTTGCCGGACGAGACTCAGAGTCCGCAAGACAATGTGCGTAACGGCAAGGCCGCGTTGCCGCCATGTCATACGCTGTTTCAGTTTTATGTGCTGGACGGAAAGTTAAGTTGTCAGCTCTATCAGCGCAGTGCTGACTATGTGCTGGGCGTGCCGTTTAACATCGCTTCTTATGCATTGTTAACTCATATGATTGCGCAGCAGTGTGATCTGGATGTGGGAGACTTTGTACATACCTTTGGGGATGCCCATCTCTATCAGGATCACATCAATGATCCCGCCATCGTGTCTGAGCAGCTGTCTCGTACGCCGCGCGCATTACCTAAATTGCTAATTAAGCGTAAGCCGGAAAGTCTGTATGACTATCGGTTTGAAGATTTTGAAGTCGTTGATTATGACCCGTATCCTCCGATCCGGGCTGCAGTATCAATCTGAGGAAAGAATATGAGGCTGGCAATCATCGTTGCTCAGGCAGAAAACCGGGTAATCGGGATTAACAATAAATTACCCTGGCACCTGCCGGAGGATCTGCGCTATTTCAAGCAGGTCACGATGTCGAAACCGATCATTATGGGGCGTAAAACCTATGAATCGATTGGTCGTCCATTGCCGGGCCGAACGAATATTGTAATCTCCAGACAGGCCGGTTATGCACCGGAAGGGGTGAAGGTTGTCCCGTCGCTGGAGTCTGCAATAGAGCTGGCAGAGAATATCTGTGTGATTGACGGTGCTGAAGAGGCGATGGTAATTGGTGGTGCTCAGATCTATGAGCAGGCGCTACTCCGTGCTGATCGGCTGTATCTGACGCAGGTTCACTCCAGTGTAGAGGGTGATGCCTGGTTCCCGGTGATTGCCATGGAACAGTGGCAAGAGGTTGGGCGCGAGGACTTCACAGCAAAGGAACCAAACCCCTACGATTACAGTTTTATCGTGTTGGACCGGGTGTAACGAAGGATGAAGTAGTATGGCGATCCGTTCGTTGTTGTCTATCCTGGCTGATGGACGCTTTCACTCTGGGCGTGAGCTTGGAGAAGTGCTTGGCGTAAGCCGCAGTGCAATCTGGAAGCAGATCCGCAAGCTGGAAGAGTTCGGCTTGGAAATTTATAGCGTTAAGGGACGTGGTTACCGGGTTCCCGGAGGTCTTGACCTGCTGGATCTGGAGCAGATTGAGGCGGTGCTGGAGCCATCAGTGCGGGCGAAGCTGAAAACCATTGAGCTTGATTTATCTATCCCGTCGACAAATCTGCGTGCCTCGCAGAAGAGTCAGGAGGCTGACTGTCACGGGCATCTGTTTGTGGCAGAGCAGCAAACAGAGGGTCGCGGTCGGCGCGGCCGACCGTGGGAAAGTCCTTTTGGGCGTAATCTCTATTTCTCTTTGGTGTGGCGCTTCGAAAATGGTGCCGCAGCACTGGAAGGTTTAAGTCTTCTGGTGGGATTGAGTCTGGTTAAGGCGTTGCAAAAGCTGGGTGCGGAAGAGGTTCAGCTGAAATGGCCCAATGACCTGCTGTGGCGGGATCGTAAGCTGGCTGGCATATTGCTTGAGATGACCGGAGACGCGTCGGGTGAGTGTCAGGTGGTGATCGGGATTGGTGTCAATGTGGCGATGCCGATGGATTTTGCTGCTGCGATTGATCAGCCTTGGGTAGATCTGCAAACTGCCATGGGTGTGAAGGTTTCACGCAATAACCTGCTGGCGGCGGTCCTGGAGGAATTGGTGCCTGCGCTTGAGCGGTTTGCCGTTGAAGGGTTCGCGCCACTGGTGGATCAGTGGCATCAATGGCACGCCTATCAGGATCAGCCTGTTAATCTGTTTGTTGGTCAGAATACCCTTGAGGGAGTGTGTCGGGGTGTCGATACCAGTGGGGCGCTCTTGTTGGAGACAGCAGAAGGATTGCGCAGTTTTCATGGTGGTGAAGTGAGCGTCAGACGAACAGGATGATCCTTGATATCGATGTGGGCAATACGCTGCTGAAGTGGCGAACGGTGGAGTCGGGTGCGGTGGTTGATCGTGGTCGTCATCCTACCGATCGCTTAACGGCAGAGATGCCTGTGGACTGGCCCGCTCAGATTGATCAGGTTCGTATCTCTAACGTGGCCGGTCCGGCAGTCGCTGCTTTGTTGTTGGCATACTGTCAGGCGCGTTGGGGGTGTCAGCCGGAGTTTGCGGTGACTCGTGCTGAAGCTGCGGGTGTTGTGAACAGCTACTCAGACCCATCGCGTATGGGGGTGGATCGCTGGTTGGCTATGCTGGCTGCGTACAATGACTGTCGACATGCATGTTGTGTGGTGGATTGTGGCAGTGCGATCACCGTTGATTATCTGGAGGATGGTGGGCAGCATCGGGGGGGATTTATTATCCCTGGGCTGCGTTTGATGTCTGAGAGTCTGCAGCGTAATACGGCAGAGGTTTTAGTTGATCGCACCGTTAATCAGTTTCAGGTCGAGCCAGGTCAGCATACGTCTGCTGCTGTAGCGCACGGTATTAACTTTGCGTTTAAGGCGTTGCAGGAAAAGATTACCGGTGAGTTGGGTGAGTCTGCCAATGCCGGTCTTTATATTACCGGCGGTGATGGTGTGCTGTTTCATCAGTTGTCAGGCGTTGGTCAGTTGCATCAGGACCTTGTAATGGAAGGTTTGCGCTGGTCGCTGTCCTGAGTCTTTGGGTTTCTATTTCTTTCTCTCCATGTTTAATATCCCGTCTATATAAGACGTTCGTAAGTTCGCTCCTTTCCTGTCTAAGAATTACCCAATAAAATCAAAGTGCTAACCCTGTTCGAAAGTTTTTCAAAAAAAACGTAAAAAAGTTTGGTTTTGGGGTTGCGTCGCA
>JAGSHA010000462.1 GCA_023954795.1 Oceanospirillaceae bacterium
CAAGATACCCCATCATGAGCTCGCGATTACCCATTCGCCGAATCCGGCTGATAACCGCATCAGCTTTAAAGAGTTCCGTGGCGTCTTCCGCACCATCCTGAAATCCAGTGGTATCGGTACCTTTATCGGTGCGCTACCGGGTTTGGGTTCAAGTACTGCGGCGTTTATCGCCTACGGTGAAGCAAAGCGCACCTCTAAAAAACCTGACGAATACGGCAAAGGCTCTACTGAAGGTATCGCCGCAGCAGAATCCGCCAACAACGCAGTCTGTGGTTCCAGCATGATTCCAATGCTGACCCTGAGTATTCCGGGTGACGACGTTGCCGCACTGTTGATGGGCGCGTTCCTGATACACGGCCTGACACCGGGTCCGATGATCTTCTTCGAACACACGGAAACCATATACGCGATCTTTGCAGGCTTCCTGATCACCGATCTGTTCCTGCTAGGCATTGCGCGCTCCGGATTTAAGTTCTTTGTGAAGATGGCATCCCTGAAACGTTATTTCATCTTCCCATGTGTGACTGTGTTCGCCTTCACCGGTGCCTTCACCGCGGGTCAGAACATGAACGACATTCTGGTACTGATCGCCTTCACCATTCTGGGCTACGGCATGCGTATGGTAGGACTGAACCCGGCTGTATTTATCATCGGCTTTATCCTCACGCCATTCCTTGAGCAGAATCTGGATCAGGCATTTGCCATCGTTGGCGACGACTATTACCGATTCTTTGCTTCACCGTTCTCATGGGTGTTTATCACACTGTCCGCATTCTTTGTCTTCTCTAGCATGCGAGCAAAACGAAAAGCACCAAAAATCCCTGCTCCGGCGCAAGAGAAAACCGCCTGAGCCGGACAACACTGATTTTCTTCTCAGGACCACGACGTCCCAACTCATAGGTCAAACGTCCTGAGAAGACTGTTAAACGTAAATAAAAATAAATCGAAGGAAGTACGTATGAAAAGCACTAAAAAAACCCTGCTATCCATCGCTGGCGCACTCGCCGTATCTCTGGCTTCTGGCGCAGCACTGGCTGAATACCCTGAGAAACCCATCAAAGTGATCGTGCCTTGGGGCGCAGGCGGCGACTCCGACCTGACAACCCGTATCTGGGCCGACGCAATGGAGAAAGAGCTGGGTGTACCTGTTGTTGTGATCAACAAAACTGGTGGTGGCGGTGTGGTAGGCACATCGTTTGTTGCGCGCGCCAAAGCAGACGGCTACACGCTGATCAACGCGGGTGTAAGTAACATGATGGTGACACCAAACTTCAGCAACACACCGTACAACTTTGATACCTTTACACCGGTTGTAAAATACACTTCCGTACCGCTGGCGGTAGTCGTGGCTAAAGACAGCCCGTATCAGGACTTCAATGAGTTTGTTGAAGGTGCTAAGAGCAAAACGGTCACCCAGGGCTCTTGGGGTGCGTCTTCTTCCGGTACCATCATGGCAAACATCATCGGCAACCAGGCTGGTTACAAGGTTAAGTACGTACACGGAAAAGGTGTTGCGGAATCTATGGTTTCTGTTGTCGGTGGCCACATCGATTCTGCAGTCTCCTTCCCACCGGCATTTGGCCCTCACGTAAAAGCTGATCGTGCCCGCGTACTGGTGATCAACCAGAAAATGGATGCATTCCCAGACGCTCCAACCTTCGCAGACTACGGCATCAAAGGTAGCTTTGGTGGCTGGTCTGGCGTATTCGCCCCGAAAGGCGTATCTCAGGAAGTGGTAGATAAACTGACCGCGGCCACTGCGAACGTAATGAAGGACCCTAAAGTACTGGCAGCATACGAAAATATCGGTGCACTGGTAGACTTCCGCCACGGTCCTGACTGGATTACGGATCTGAAAGCAACCTACGCTATCTACAAAGACGAAGCACTGCGCGTTAGCAAGAAGTAAGGCACTGTATGATCATCGGCTCCCGGCTCTGCTAACGCATCCGGGTTGCCGCTGAATCAAACGTTTACCAGCACTACCAGCCCCCATGTTCTCAAAAACACCTGATCAGCGCCCTCACATCACGTTCCAACCGTCTATCTTCATGACGTTATCCTGAACGCACCTCCCTCTGGATTACCGACCAGCACGAATCCATTAGCTGAAGCGTCCTCAAGTGTTGATCTCTGCCTGCCTTCCGCATATAACATAATTTGATTCTTTTTTTTTAAGCCACCCATCAGCTAAACTAATATACCAAGGCATCATCATGAACCTTAAACAGATGGAAGCATTTCGCGCAGTTATGCTCACCGGCTCGGTTTCACAAGCTGCGAAACAGCTATTCAGAACCCAACCGGCAGTCAGCATGATGATCAGCTCGCTAGAAAGCGATATCGGCTTTCAGCTGTTTGAACGCCACAAGAAACGCCTTTACCCCACACCTGAAGCCAACTACCTGTACAAAGAGGTTGAGGCAATTTTCAACCGTATTCAGGATGTCAGCCAGACGGTGCAGGATATTCAGAACAAACAGTATGGCTTCCTGCGTATCGGTTGCATGCCCGGTCCATCCAACTTCTTCGTCCCCGATATTTTGGCTGACTTTCTGGAAAACCACCCCAAAGTTCAGGCTTCACTGCAAACTCGTACCTCTGACGCCGTTGTCGAATGGATCGCCTCCAACCAATACGATCTGGGTATCGCCGAGATGTC
>JAGSHA010000057.1 GCA_023954795.1 Oceanospirillaceae bacterium
GCAACATCGAATGTCTTAAGCGCTGCCTGAGCGCACTGAGCGAAGGTGACGCCCTTCTATTAATTGAAGATGGTGTACTGACATCACTGCCTGCTCATGCCGCTTACTATGATCAGATCAATGCAAATATAACGTTTTACGCATTGCAAGTAGATCTTGAGGCCCGCGGACTGAGCGACATGAAAGATAACCGGTTCACGGTGGTAGATGACAGCGGCTTCGTCGATTTGGCCTGCGAGCACGACAAAGTCGTGAGTTGGTATTAGCAATGACACTCGTAGTTGACGGCACTTCCATTGAAGTTGATGACGAAGGTTATCTCGTCTCTTTATCAGACTGGTCTGAGACAGTTGCAGAAGCAATTGCACGCTCGGAACAGCTGGAGCTCACACCCGAGCACTGGGCTGTGATCAACGTGATCAGGGACTTCTATCAGACATTTGAGCATGCTCCGGCTATGCGACCGTTCGTAAAAGCTGTAGGACTGGCGCTAGGTGCCGATAAAGGTAAAAGCATCTATTTGATGACGCTGTTTCCAGACAGCCCGGCCAAACTGGCCGCTAAGATCGCAGGCTTACCCAAGCCGACAAACTGCCTGTAGATCAGGCGTAAGGAGCAAGAATGAGTTTACCGACAGTTGCGTTTCTCGGTATTGGGCTAATGGGGTTACCCATGGCGACCAACCTTCTCAATGCCGGCTATCAGCTGACCGCATGGAACCGCACCCGCAGCAAAGCGGAGACGTTGGAAGCATGGGGAGCTAAAGTCGCCGATACACCACGTGAAGCCGTGTTGAACGCAGATGTCGTTATTACCATGCTTGAAAACGGCCCCGTCGTAGAGGATGTGCTTTTTGGCCAGAATGCCGCTGAGCATTGCAATACCGGAACGCTGATCATTGATATGAGTTCTATCCCACCAGAGATGGCCAAAGATCATGCTAAACGCTTAGGCGCATTGGGACTCAAATACCTGGATGCACCGGTATCCGGTGGCACCGTGGGCGCGGAACAGGCAACGCTGTCAATTATGGCGGGTGGGGACAAAGCGACGTTTGAAAGCGCAGAATATCTATTTGGCGTACTGGGACGATCTGCAACCTATATCGGCCCTTCGGGTTCAGGGCAGCTGGCGAAGTGTGCCAATCAGGCTATCGTTGGAATTACCATTGGTGCTGTATCTGAAGCGCTGCTATTGGCAGCCGAAGGCGGAGCAGACCCTGCGGCAGTCAGAGAAGCATTGCTCGGCGGTTTTGCCAGCAGTCGGATTCTTGAACTACATGGACAACGCATGATTGATCGCAACTTTATGCCGGGTGCGACATCTCGCGTGCAGCTTAAGGATTTGCGGACTATTCTGGATACGGCCCACGCGCAGAACCTAACCTTGCCGCTATCGCAGCGTGTATATGATGAATATCTCAATATGACGGCAAAAGGAATGGAAAACTGCGATCACAGTGGTCTGTTGTTACAACTGGAGTCACTTAATCAACCCGCACGCCTGGGTGATGGAGAAACGCTTCGTCCGGCGCTGGTGGAGAAAAAGTAATGCCGAATTTTGCTGTTAACCTCAGCATGCTGTTTACCGAGCTGCCACTGATTGAGCGTTTTGATGCCGCTGCACAAGCGGGTTTTAAGCAGGTGGAAATTCAGTTCCCCTATGAGCTGACACCAGACGAAATTAAAGCGGCCCTGCAGCGCAACCAGCAAACACTGGTGCTCATTAACCTCCCTGCTGGAGACTGGGCTGGCGGAGAACGCGGTATTGCCTGCCATCCAGATCGGGTAGAGGAATTCAATCATGGTGTTAATCTGGCACTGGAATACGCCACATCACTTGGCGTAAAGAAGATAAACTGCCTGTCCGGTATAAAGCCTGATGATGTCAGCAGCCAGAGCGCAGAAGAGACATTCGCACGCAACTTGAAACATGCTGCCAATACACTCGGAGCGCATGACATCCAGCTAATGGCTGAAGCTATAAACACGCAGGACATTGCTGGATTTTTCCTTAACACATCAAGACAACTTGTTGATTTAAAAGAATCATTTTGTATTAACAATCTTTACCTGCAGTATGACGTTTATCATATGCAAATTATGGAAGGCAATCTGATCACGACGTTGCAGAAGAATCTCCGCAACGTTGGACACATACAGATAGCTGATGTCCCGGGACGCCACGAACCTGGTACCGGCGAGATCAACTTCCCAAATCTTTTCAAAGCCATAGATGCTATGGGATACTCAGGCACAATCAGTCTGGAGTATGTCCCGGCAGCAGATACGCTGAGCGGATTAGCTCAGGTTAAACCGATAATAGGTGGACAGTAATCATGGGTCTTGAACAAGCCGCAGAAGATCTGCAACAGTATCTAAGTAACGCCTCTAAAGAACAGACGAAACAAACCAATCAGGATGATGTTGTCTTCCATCAGTGGGCAACGTTTAAGGTTAACAACGAGCTGTATGGCATCGATGTTATCAAGGTCAAAGAAGTGTTGCGCTTCAGTGAAATGACCCCGGTACCCGGCGCGGAAAACTATGTTCTCGGCATTATCAATCTACGCGGTAACGTCGTGACCGTTATTGATACCCGCCGCCTCTTCGGATTGCCTCCGGTACCTACCGACGACGACACCCGCATCATTGTGATTGAGTACAACGAACAGGAAGTCATCGGCATTGTTGTAGATAGCGTGGACGAAGTCATCAATCTTCCGCAAAACGATGTAGATCGCGCGCCAAGCGTTTCCAGCGACGAATCGACCCGCCGCTTCGTACAGGGCGTGTGCTATCACAACAACGTACTGATCATCCTATTAGACATCATGAAGATGCTAACCAGCATTACGCCACATGATTCAGAAGACGGCCCGTCAGAGATCGCCTGATTCCTGCGAACCTAGCTTCCGATGTGCACCACGATCTGGCGATGACCAGCGTGGTGCCGATGTTCCCAGCAATACACGCCCTGCCAGGTTCCTAGCGCCAGCCGTCCATTCATTATTGGAATGGAGAGCGTTGTCGATGTCAGCGCAGCTTTAATATGCGCAGGCATGTCATCCTCCCCTTCCAGAGTATGGGTGTAGAGCGGGTCATTCTCCTGCACCAACCGATTCATCCAGTTCTCCAGATCAATTTTTGCACTCGGATCTGCATTTTCCTGAATCGTCAGGCTGGCCGACGTATGCTGAATCAGTAACGAACAGAGTCCATTATTGATACCGGAGCCCGATACTAATGTATCGAGTTGTGATGTGAACTCGAAGAGCCCCTGACGGCCTGTTTTGACTGAAAGTGTGGTAACCATAAGAAATAAAATGCCCCTTAGATGAAGGGGCACTTTAGCAAAGAGCAGCTCAGATCAGCAATGCTCAGAGGACGCGATTGGTCGTCATAAATTTGCTATCAGCATCCGGACCGGTATTGTCGGCATAGAGCGTTACGCCTGAGCGCAAGCAGATAGACAGATTCTGATGGGATGCTTCTGTCTCTTTCGGCAACATCTCCTCTACCGCTGCCTTCTCATCCAGTAGCTCCTGCTCTGTCGCAGTCAGACGTTGACGACTGAACTCATTTACTTCTACATTCTGAACAATCTGGTAGCGGCCATAGTTACAGATCACAGGGAAAGAATAGAAAATCCCTTTTGTAATGCCGTAACTGCCATCACTCAACAAGCCCATACTAATAATTTCACCCGGCTCAGTGCCGAGAACCCAATCCCGCATCTGGTCAACAATCGCCTGCGCAGCAGATGCCGCACTCGATAACCCTCGCGCTTCGATGATTTCGCCACCACGTTTTTGCACCTTGGGAATAAACTCGTCGCGATACCATGTGGTATCAATCTGCGCCATCGCAGGCTTGCCCAAAATGGTTGCCTGATGAAGATCAGGGTATTGCGTTGGCGAATGGTTACCCCAGATCATGATGCCGCCAATATCACGCGTTGTGGCGCCACAATGGTTCGCAAGAATACCTTTCGCACGGTTGTGATCAAGGCGCGTCAGGCACGTAAACTGTGATGGGCTCAGATCAGGGGCGTTACGGCTGGCGATCAGCGCATTGGTATTCGCAGGGTTGCCAGTCACCAGGACTTTAACATCACGGTTAGCGAAATCATTCAGCGCCTTACCCTGACGAGCAAAAATTTGTGCATTTTCTTCCAGCAAATCCCTGCGCTCCATACCCGGACCACGAGGCTTAGCACCGACCAGCAGCGCATAATGTGCATTGTTGAAACCGTCTTCCACATTGTCGTGCAACGTAATGGTGTGCAACAAAGGATAAGCACAATCCATCAACTCCATCGCCACACCACGCAGTGAATCCATAGCATGAGGGAGTTCAACAAGCTGCAATATAACGGGCTGATCTTTACCCATCATTTCACCTGCTGCGATTTTGAACAACAAACTATAGCTAATCGCACCGGCTGCACCGGTCACTGCAATTCGAACTGGACGTCTCATTGGTTATAACCCTTAGTTATATATTTATAATTATATTTACTTTCAGACAAAAGTATAAATACATTTATACCGTAAAGTAAGCAGCAATTACTAAGGAATTGTGACAATGAGGTAGAATTTGGCTGTTTTTGGCCGTTTTGAGGCAAAGCCTGTAACCACGGGGGTTACAGACCTCTGTGAGAATCGTTTCGCAGGGAGATTAGAGACGAATTTTCAAGCGCACCTCGAATCTGGGCAAGCATTTTATCCTTATCCCGACCGAGTACGCCTTTGAGCACAAGATAGTTGGACGCATGGTCACTTCGGAATACGGACCGTTCCAGCTCGGTGTGAGACAGCATCAGCTCCATCTCGCGGAACAGCCCCTGCTGGTCCAGCATCTGGAAGTCACCACCAAACCCTTCAAGTACTTTATCCATGCCATTCCGGAAGAACAGCACGAGTGTAGCAAAGTAATCCGGCTGGGTTTCATTCACCAAACGTGCGGCAGCCAATGCATGCTGTTCGCTGTATTTTACGCCTCCCATCCCGTTGATGATCATCACCGAGGTCTTCATCCCTGCAGACTTTGCCTTCAACAGCGCATCACAGGTTGAACGATAAGTTTCACCCTTTTGAATCTTCGCCAGCACCTCGTCATCGCCGCTTTCTGCACCGATATAAAGCAACCCCAAGCCAAGTTCACGCAGTTCTTGTAGCTCTTCAACCGTCTTGTTTTTAAGGTTGCGGGGTAAACAGTAAGCAGAAACACGTGTGACCGCAGGCATCTGTACTCGAATGGCCTCGAGAATGGTCTTCAGGCGACGGAAGGACAATGCCATCGCATCACCATCGGCCAGAAAGATCCTGCGTACGCCTGCCAGCTCTTCACCACATCGTCGAATCTCTTCCAATACCTGAGCCTCAGCTTTGGGCTTAAAGCGCTTCTGCGGCTCGGTATACATCTCGCAAAAAGTGCAATTGTTCCAACTGCAGCCATTCGTCACCTGAAGAATCAGCGAATTACCTTCACTGGGTGGACGAAATAGCGGCTCAATATATTCAACGGGCGGATAGTAATACATGAGATGACTCTCTACTCTGCTGCAGACGAAACCTGAGTGCGACTAAACAACTGATGGAAGTTTTCACGGGTTTGATCAGCAACCTGCTCCACGCTAACGCCCTTTAGGTCCGCCACACACTGCGCTACTTCAACCACATACTTCGGTTCATTCTTTTTGCCACGATACGGTACAGGCGCGAGGTAAGGCGCATCAGTTTCAATCAAGATACGCTCTAGCGGTATCGCTTTTACGACTTCACGCAATTCAGCCGCGTTTCGAAACGTAATGATGCCTGAAAATGAGATCATATAGTTCAGATCCAAGGCAGCTTTAGCCATCTCCAAACTTTCAGTGAAACAATGCAAGACTCCACCCACGTTCACATCACCGCAATCTCTGATAATACTCAAGGTGTCATCACGCGCATCTCGGGTGTGAATAATGGTTGGCAGCTTAGTTTCTGATGATGCTTGCAGATGATTTCGGAAGCTTTGCTGCTGCACCTCAACGGTGTCCTGCTGATAGTAATAATCCAGGCCAGTTTCACCAATAGCAACGATGCGGGGCTGCTGTGCAACCTCAACCAATACCTCAGTAGAGACAACGTCTCCTTCGGTATTGAGTGGATGAACACCCACCGATGCAAAAATATGATCGTATGGCTTAATCTGCTCATACATGGCGCGAAACTGCTCCATCTCGATAGAAACGCATAACATCTGCTGAACCTGACGAGCCGTCGCGGCATCCAGCATTGCTTCAAAGTTACCGTCATACGGAGAAAGGTCCAGCCTGTCGAGATGACAGTGGGAATCGATAAACATGAGTAAACTACGTATATTGTGAGATTAAAGTGCGTTAGTGCGACGTTCTGAATTCAGCGCGCCGGCTAAATGGTTTTCAATGGTATTCACCAGGGTAGAGTCTTCCGCAGAGAGCTGGATACCAATACCTGGCTCACGACCGCCCTGAGCACCTTTTGGGGTTACCCAGATTACCTTTCCGGTGACAGGAATTTTGTCGTTTTCACCCATCAACTCCAGCAGCATAAACACCTCTTCACCCAGATGATAACTACGCTGCGTAGGTACAAATAGCCCACCATGCTTGATGTAAGGCATATACGCCTTATAGAGGTCATCCTTGGACTCAATGACCAGCGAAAGAATACCGTGACTGAGGCGCGGGACCACTGACATATCTATACTCCGTTATCTTGCGATAGCCGACCAGGCAAGCAGAACACGCTCTAGCAGCATCTGCTTATTGGCATTTTGTCTTAGTATAAGGCTTTTACGCTCTTCCTGAACCAGTTCGGCTAACTCAAACACTTTTACCGGATCACATTTGCGGGTGACCGCCAATAACATGTTATGTGCATCGGCCTGCTGCATCGCTTCACTTTGCGTTAGTTTCGCACGCGAGATATCAACGAGCATACTGTAGAACCAACCCAACAACAGCTCCAGGTCTGCTTTGTGCCAGCTTTGCGCCACCTCAACAACGGTACGCCGTTGTTTGAGCACATCCGCCAACCCTTTGACCAACTGACTGCGTAAATCAGCCTGATTCGATTCGTTATACGCCAGTGCAGACATCGGTGCACCGTTGTTTATTCTGAGGATGCGAGTTGCTTCATCTGCATCCAGCTCAAGCGCATCAGCAACATATGCAGCGGCCACAGATTCATCCGGCAACGGACACTCAACGCGCTGACAGCGGCTTTTTATTGTAGGCATCACCTGCCCTAAGCGATCAGTGAGCAGCATTAGAACAGTGTCTCGCCCAGGCTCTTCCAGCATCTTAAGCAGAGCATTTGCAGCCGAAATATTCATCGCATCCGCCGGATTGATCACGACAACCCGATAACCGCCCTGCTGCGCCGTACGACAGATAAAGTCCGTTAAGGCTCGAATCTGATCAACTTTTATTGGTTTGCCCGGTTCGTCAGGTTCCAGCATGTACAGATCTGGATGCCCATTCACTTTGTTCAGCTCACAAGCCCGACAGGCTCCACAAGGCTGTTCAGACTGTGGTGACTGACATAACAGGTAATGAGCAAATGCAGAGGCAAAGTTTGATTTTCCGATGCCTTGCACACCATGCACAATCAGCGCATGCGGTAGACGCCGACGCTCGTGTAAACCACAAAGGTGCGTCCAACATTCACCTAACCACGGAAAGACCTCCGCTTTAGCCATTATCTGACTCCACAAAGCGATTAACAGCCTGAGCAATCTGGCGCTGCACTGCATCCAGTGATACAGATGCATCTATCACTGCAAAACGCAGAGGATCATTGGCCGCGCGTGACAGGTAAGCTGCACGCACCTTCTCGAAAAACGCGACCTTTTCCTGCTCAAAACGATCCGGCGCACTACGCGCACTGGCCCGCTTCAGACCGATCTCGACATCAAGATCCAGCAACAATGTCATATCTGGCTGAAGCCCTTTTTGCACCAACGTTTCAAGCATTAATATCTGGTTTTCATCGACCCCGCGCCCACCCCCCTGATAAGCAAATGTCGCATCCGTAAATCGATCGCTGATCACCCAGGCGCCGCGTTCAAGTGCTGGCTTAATCACGTTCTCAAGATGCTGAGCTCGCGCAGCAAACATTAATAGCAACTCCGCATCCTCAGAAACACTTTCCTCTCGAGGCTGCAGCAGCATATTTCGCAACTCTTCTGCCATTGGCGTTCCGCCCGGCTCGCGAGTCAAAACGATTTCGATGTCTTTGTCTTTTAGCAAAGAGCATAGAAATTCGATATTAGTGGATTTGCCCACCCCTTCGGTGCCTTCTACGGTGATAAAGCAACCACGCTGCATCATATTCATCTATTAAGGTGTCGACCGATAATCTTTTCGGCGCTGCAACTGATAACGTCGCACCGCGTTGTTATGTTCTCTAAGCGTGCTTGAAAACTGATGGCTACCATCACCTTTTGCAACAAAATACAGTGACTTACCCGTATTCGGATTAAGCGCGGCCTGAATCGCTTCAGCGCCTACTAGCGCAATCGGGGTCGGCGGTAAGCCATTAATAACGTAGGTATTATAAGGAGTCGGCCGTCTAAGGTCAGCACGGCGAATATTCCCCTTATATTTGTCACCCATTCCGTAGATTACGGTAGGGTCTGTTTGCAGACGCATACCTTTGTTCAGACGACGCACAAATACGCCCGCAATCTCAGGCCGCTCATTTGCACGTGCCGTTTCCTTCTCTACAATCGACGCCATAATCAGCGCGTCGTAGGAAGTTTTGTACGGCAACGATTTTTGTCGCTCAGCCCAAGCCGCGCTCAGCTTTTTATTCAGCAAGCGCTGTGCTCGCTGAAGAATCTCCAGATCCGTCGTACCACGCTCATAATTGTAGGTTTCGGCGAGAAACAGACCTTCCAGCGACGGTTTCTTAACGTCCAGCACAGCTTGTATGTCGCCCGGGGCTTTGTCGGCGAGTGTTTGTACTAACACCTGATCCTGTTTCAGCTGAGCCAGCAACTCTTTAACCGTACTGCCTTCGATAACGGTAAAGCTGTATTGGATCGACTTCCCGCTGACCAGAATATCGATTAGACCTGCAGGCGTTGTGCCCGGATCAACTTTATATTCGCCCGCGCGAATGCGTGCAGCAAGCCCGCTCTGACGGCCGTACAGTTTCATGAACAACGGCTTGTCGATCAGACCCTGCGCGACCAGATCGGAAACAACCGCATTGTAACTGCTGCCCTTTTTGACGGTGAGTACATACGGTTCAGCTACGTTCACCGGAGTATCGAGAAAACCTTGATACTGCTGCCACCCTACTGCAGCTGCTCCTGCCGCCAATACCACTGGCAACGATACAAAAACAAGACGACGGCTCACGCCTGATACTCCTCTACAAGGTACTGCCTCGCACGTTGCGCTACAGGACCCGATTGATATGACACATCTTCCAACTGACGAACCGGCCAGATATCAATCAAACTATTACAAATAAAGACCTCATCAGCATCCCGCAATGAAGGTAACTCATACAAACCGACCTTGAGATCAGCTCCCGCTTGGGAAAACCGCTCAACAAGAAAGTCACGCACAACACCTGCAACACCGCAGCGATCAAGTCGGGGGGTATAAATACACTGATCTTTCACCCAAAACAGGTTACTCATCGTGCCTTCGGCGATATAGCCTTCATAATCCAACACCACACCCTCATGAATCGCAGGGTCTGACCATTCATTGCGGGCCAAAACCTGCTCCAAACGATTTAGGTGCTTGATACCCGCCAGTGCCGGGTTAAGTCCTAACCGTGTATCACACACGCGCAAACGAATGCCCGATTCAGCCCGGTCACCATATGTCGGCTTGGGCGCCAACATAATGACCCGGGTACAGGTACCATTTGAATCATATGTATAACCTCGACCACCCACTCCGCGGGAGAGCGTGAGCTTAAGGACAGCTTCATCAGGCAGTTCAATGGAATGAAGATCGGTAAGCAATTGACCAACGCTGGACGAGAGAAAGCCAAGGCGTTGTGCACCATTTTTCATTCGCCTGACATGCCGATCAAGCAACTGCGCTCTGCCATGCAAAACCTGAATGGTTTCGAAAACCCCATCACCGTAGGCAAACCCACGATCACGCACATCGAGCTTCGATTGTTGCTTGCCGTTTATCCAAAGAGATTGCGTCATAGCTTTGCCCGAACCTTTATTTGAGGATCAGGTTAACACCTTAAGCCGTTGAACCGAATGGGATTATCGTTTAGAGGATAATGTGCAGGAAAGGTGCGGAAGAAGCAACGCCTCTTCCGCTTTGATGCGAACGATCAGAGCGCCTTAAAGACAAGCGAGCCGTTAGTACCACCAAAACCAAAGGAGTTGGAGATAGCGGCCTTTATCATCGCTGCCTGAGGCTCATGAGCCACGTAGTTCAAATCGCACCCTTCGGATGGATTATCCAAATTAATGGTCGGCGGTGCCACCTGATCACGAATCGAAAGCGCGCAGAAAATCGCCTCGACGGCACCCGCTGCACCCAGCAGATGTCCAATCATCGATTTGGTAGAACTCATACGAACCTGCTCCGCCGCACTACCTAATACCTGTTTGGCTGCGTTAGATTCTGCAATATCACCTGCTGGCGTTGATGTACCGTGGGCATTGATATAATGCACATCATCAACGCTTAGCTGAGCATCGCGTATCGCATTGCTCATAGACAGCGCGGCACCTTCCCCTGTTTCCGGAGGAGCTGTCATATGGAAAGCATCGTCACTCATACCAAAGCCCGCAAGTTCACAATAGATATTTGCGCCTCGAGCTTTAGCGTGTTCGTATTCTTCTAAAATAAGGATTCCGGCACCATCACCCAGCACAAACCCATCACGGTCTTTATCCCATGGACGGCTCGCGCGCTGTGGATCGTCATTACGTGTTGATAGTGCCCGCGCTGCGGAAAAACCACCAATACCCAATGGCGTGGTTGCCATTTCGGAACCGCCTGCCAACATAACGTCAGCATCACCATACTGAATCATGCGCATCGCCTGACCAATATTATGGGTTCCTGTTGTGCATGCGGTAGTAATCGCAATATTTGGCCCTTTAAAGCCATATTTGATCGCCAAATTACCAGCAATCATATTAATAATACTACCCGGCACGAAAAACGGAGAGATACGGCGTGGGCCGCTGTTTTTAAGTACATCGCAGTTCTTTTCAATCATTGGCAAGCCGCCGATGCCTGATCCGATCGCGCAACCAATACGTGGTGCGTTTTCGCCAGTGACTTCCAGGCCAGCATCACGTACTGCCTGAATCGCAGCCGCCATACCGTATTGAATAAAGAGATCCATCTTCCGCGCTTCCTTGGCGCTCATATACTCGCTAACATCGAAACCTTTCACCGATGCGGAGAAACGGGTCGCAAACGTCGAAGCATCGAAATGCTCAATATCCGCTGCGCCACTTTTTCCTGCCAAGATGTTTTCCCAGGTGTCCTGGACTGTATTACCAACTGGGGTAAGCATACCCAAACCAGTAACAACCACTCGCCTGCGTGACATCATGATCCTCCCAATGTGCTACCTACAGATAAAAGAAAAGCCGCACTATACAAGATAGCTGCGGCTTTTCGGGTATTCGAGACTGAGTTCGATTACTGGTTAGCGTTAACGTAATCGATTGCCAGCTGAACAGTAGTGATTTTTTCAGCTTCTTCGTCAGGGATTTCGGTTTCGAATTCCTCTTCCAGAGCCATCACCAGCTCAACAGTGTCCAGAGAGTCAGCACCCAGATCTTCTACAAATGCTGCAGAATTCACTACTTCCTCTTCTTTAACGCCCAGCTGTTCAGCGATGATTTTCTTTACGCGCTCTTCAATGTTGCTCATAACTCTTCCTATCTTCTTATCAACATCACCACAATAATGATGTGGCACAGGATTCTAATGAAGCCGACACGCTGATTCAAGCATGTCAGCGGTGTTTTTTTTACTTATTAGCTGACGGCACATTATCACCAATTGGCGAAAAAAAACAATTCCTTGATGCACCGATCAGGACATATACATGCCGCCATTGACGTGGATCGTCTCACCCGTCACATAGCCGCCGCCCTGGCTTGCCAGGAAACCGACCACTGCCGCAATCTCTTCCGGTTGCCCCAGACGGTTCATCGGAATCTGAGACTGCAGTTTTTCTTTGTGCTCATCTGCCAAGCCACTGGTCATATCGGTATCGATAAAGCCAGGAGCTACACAGTTGACTGCAATATTACGCGAACCGACTTCACGAGCCAGCGCTCGGGTAAAGCCTTCCATACCGGACTTAGCAGCTGCGTAGTTTGCCTGACCTGCGTTA
>JAGSHA010000439.1 GCA_023954795.1 Oceanospirillaceae bacterium
ATACGGGTACTCCAATTACCCATCGCATAGAACTATACCGCAGCAACCGGATTGATTGCTATAACGTTGTTATCAATGGCAATCTCTGGAAACGACGTATTGGCTGGCGCAAGATATTGGAAGGGTTACGCAAGGCGTTGCCGCGTCTACGAAGCGGGTTGTACCAACAAGTACCCGTACCCGAGCTGGAAACCGGAGACATTATCGCCATGCTGAATACCGGCGCTTACATCGAACCTATGGCTGCAAACTTCAATGCCCTGCCCCGTCCCGGTATGGTGTTAGTCAACGGGGATCAGGCAGATATGATCAAACGTCATGAGACACTGGATGACGTATTTGCCCGCCATGTTGTTCCAGCACGGCTAAGATAGGCTGAAGCCAGCCCTCTAACTACTTGTTTTGTTAACCCACATCGCTGCACGTTGCGGCAGCGATTAATCTCCTGTGAGCCTATTAATATGACTTGTGAACGTTTTTCTCTGAACGGCAAAACTGCACTCGTGACGGGTGCATCCAGTGGTCTGGGGCATCACTTTGCCAAGGCCCTTTCCGCAGCCGGCGCCAACGTTGTGATCTGTGCGCGCCGAATCGAACGCCTTAACCACCTTGCCGATGAGATAAAACAAGACGGTGGTAAAGCCCTCCCGGTCATGATGGACGTCACCCAAACAGACAGCATTAAAGAAGCGTTCGATAGCGCTGAACAAAAATTTGGCCACGTCGATATTGTGATCAATAACGCCGGTATTGGCGATCCGGGTGATTTCCTTAGCATGAGCGAAGAGAGCTGGGATAGCATGATGGACACCAACCTGAAATCAGTGTGGCGCCTCAGCCAAGAAGCCGCAAACCGCCTGATCAAACACCAGAAAAGCGGAAGCATCATCAATATCGCATCCATCCTTGGTCTGCGTGTAGCGCCTAAACTCAGCCACTACGCAACAGCCAAAGCGGGTGTTATCCAACTGACCAAATCCCTGGGACTCGAACTGGCACGCCACCAGATCCGTGTTAATGCGATTGCACCAGGTTATATACGCACAGAGATGAACGACGCGTTTTTCAGCAGCGAACCGGGGCAGGATTACATCAAACAGAAAATGCCGATGCGTCGCCTCGGGAACGTAGATGAACTTGTCGGCCCATTGTTACTTCTTGCCAGTGATGCGGGATCATTTATGACCGGCTCGGTTATCACCGTGGACGGCGGCCAGATGGTCAATGCATTGTAAGCGCGGGCAGGTTCTTATTTGACTCGACCGCGCCAGTGCAGTGTCACTGGCGTAACCTGACGATTTATATCGATTCGCTTTTGACCAATTTTTCCAAACGGAATACGTGCTCATCGTGATCTCCCAACGTACGTAACGCGTCTGCCAGTTTCAGTAGATATTCAGCATTAGGACCGCTGGGACCGGATGCCATCGCGATCTGCCGGGCCATTCGCTCATCCTGGTCCGGTCCCAAATACGCGGCGTTGTCTTCAGATGCGACATAAACCAGCCCATCCCTCTGGCTTCCATCATCAAATGTCATCGGCGTAAAAAAGCGCAGATACCCGTTCTTTTCCCGGACATCCAGGTGATCGAACACCTCAGTGGATACCCGATAGGCGACCCCCTTACAATGACTGCCTTCACACTCAATCAGTGTGACCACCCGCCCTGGCACCTCATACGTACCACGATGATCATGAGACCCTTGCCAGAAGCGGCGTTCCCAATTTTGAATGCTGGCTGGACGCGATTCCAGATACTCAAAATCCACTTTAAAGATCAGTGAGCCATAACCAAACAGCCAGACAGTATCTAAGTGTTCCAACGGTTGGCGTTGGCGATTAAGTTCGACAGTATTAAACGACATAACAACACATTCTGTAATTCGTTCGACGTGAATGATAGCGGCCAGACCGACCATCCCATCGCCAGTTAATTGAGCGGCACTACGTTACCATGAATAGCGCCCCGAAACCGAGGATGCCCATCAACAACGCCAATAGCCTCGCGTGTCTTCATTGATATGCGCGATATTCCTCTCAGGCACACTCAGATCAGGACTATCTTTCACCAAAACAATGACGTGTTTCCATTCAACATAGCACTCCCGGCCCTCAGTGCTTTACAGAACGGACTTCCACCGCTGAATTTTTCAGTTACACTCTGCCCTTTCTTAACGCGCCAGCCAGCGGAACGGACAGTCGTCATGCGCAGTATCTTTTTCAGAATTTACAGTGGAATTCTCTGTGCGGTCATCCTGATCGGATCAGGTTCTGTCGTTGGATACCGCTACTGGAATGAAGATCGCCTCAGTCAATATCTGCTGGAAAGCAGTCGAGGTACCCTGCAACTGATTGGTGAAGGTCTTGCTCGCCATCAGGATGAGCGTCGGGCACAGTGGCTGGCACTGAGCCAACGGGTGACCTCACTACAAATTGAGCTAATCACATCCAAACAGATTCCAGACGATTCGATTCCGTTACATAACGCCACTGGAAACACAGATTGGCGATTAAAAGTGCTCGATGCCGAACACCGTCTGCTGCTTCATCGTCCCGACCCGAATAAAGACGAATGGATTCGGGTTATTCTGAAAGAAGCAGGGATCAACGAACAGCTGATGCGCGGTACGCAACTGTTGCTGCTCAATGAGCTGGGCCGTGTTCCCAAAGCGGAGCGAGGCAACGTCCTTAAGCGCCTGCAATCACAGTTTTCCTATCCATTGCAGTGGCTGAAAAAAGCCGACATTAACACCAATTACCTGCAACAGCGGGCACTGGCACGCGGCGATACCGTTGTGGACTTTTTCACTCTGGCGAGTGGCCAGCGGGCGATTCGCACCCTGGCCCCCATTGGCAACAGCGGTGATTTCCTTCAATTGGGACCGCTACCACTCTTTGATTCGTTTCCCCGTACCTTGATCCTGCTGTCCGGCCTGTTGGCCCTTGGCCTGCTGGCGATTGCCTGTTTTCTGCTGGTTAAACCGCTGGAGAGG
>JAGSHA010000055.1 GCA_023954795.1 Oceanospirillaceae bacterium
CGATCTCTTTTACAAAACGAGAGTGGGAGTTGTCTTGGTTATTGCGAAGGTCGATATCCTTTAGCCGGCTTTCGCGGCCACCAATGGTCAGTTGCAGATCATCTAAGATCAGTGGCATCTGCGCACGGGCGTATATCGCATTGGCTGTTTGTTGGCGGGTTTGTGGAGAGAAGCCGCCGCGCACGTAATCGGTACGGTGGCGGTCATAACCCAGCGTGATATCTGCATTACCTAGCTTACCCAATAACCGGGGTGTGAAGGATTTAACCCGCGTATCCTGAGTGTAATCGGAAAACAGAATGCCTTTACCGTCTGTATCGCGAATGCTGTATTCACCGCGCAGTTCCCATTGCTCTGCCAGGTCCTGTTCCAGACCCAGAACAACCACATCGCTGTCGTAATTAAGGAAATCAGATGAAGTGCTTTGACGACGATCTGCCAGTTTCTGATTGATATTCAGAGAGTTGGGCAGCTCTACATCATCTTCTGTTTTCTGCAACTCAACGAACACGCGTCCGCTGTCGTGAAGCTTCTCAATCTCGCCAAAAATATTGTTAAAATCAGTGGCGCTATGATCACGGTAGTTATCTGCGTGCTGGGATTCAGCGCTCAGGCGCAGGCCAAAACCGTTATCAAATCCTCGGCTGTATGCCAGGTTATAGCGCTCTTGGTCATCGGAACCACGACTGACGCTGATGCGTCCCTGAGCATCGGTAATGGGTTGGGTAATGATATTGATAACACCCCCAACGGCCTGTTCACCGTATAGCGTACCCGCACTGCCCTGAATGATTTCGATGCGCTCAATATCGTTCAGTGCAATCAGGTTCAGGTTTGGCGCTTCCAGTGTCTGGTTGTTCAGGCGACGTCCATTGACCAGCACGAGCACATTGTTGGCACTGTTCTGGCCAAACCCACGCATGGAGATCGCAACGCGATTATTGGTGCCTGATGCGTCACGCAGATGCAGTCCGGGTTGGGTACGTAATACATCAGCGATGTTGTTGGCACCGCTGGCTTTGATCTGCGCAGCGGACACAACGTTGACCATTGTTGGTGTGGTGTTGCTGGATGCTTCGAAACGGGTGGCAGATACGATGACCGTATCCAGCTGAGTATTCTGCGCGTAAGCAGGCAGGGCCGCCAGCAGGGCAGCAGACAGAGACAGTGTGTTTTTCATGATTCCCCTTGCAATGTGCCCTCCGCACACTGTCAGAAAATGAGGTCACTGGTCGGTCTCCGGACTCACGACAGGCGGTTTTATTCGCGAAGGAGACCGCGCCTTCCCAGATTTCTAAAATCCAGTGGATATGCGGTCACCTATGTCGTTTACCGTTGCGGGGGCAGCGCTGGAATCTCACCAGTCTTCCCGATTATCCCTATGTTATTAGGCTCCAGTAACAGGCGCCGCGTAGTGTAGGGTTTGTTAGCGCAATGGGCAATTGAAAGGCAGTCAGTGGAAGATGAAGGTCATTCATGAACATCCGCTTATTCTGACTTTTCTTTCAAGTCATTATAAAGTTGTTCATTAGCGGGAAGTTGAATACCGGCTATTTTCGCTTGTTTTAGCAAATAGCCGGTAATGAAATCCAGTTCCGTTTTGCGTTGATGGCGCACGTCCTGAAGCATTGAGGAGAAATTGCTGCCAGTGGCTTTTGCGACAATTTCTGCCTGTTGCAGAATCGGCCCGTCAAACAGCTTCAAATGCTTATGATGGCAGAGCTGTTCGATCTCATTGCACAGCCGTGCCATATGCTGATGTTTCTCCGGGTCTTCGGCTAAGGCACCATTGCGGCAATCATAGAATGCGGTGAGTGGATTGATGGCGCAATTGATAGCCAGCTTTCGCCATAGGCTGAGTTCAATCGACGGGTCAGCGACGAGTTTGAGCGGTGCCGCCGGTGTCATCCCAGAAGGGACGTTGGGCAGATCACCCTTCGAGAGTGTGCCCACTTTTGTTTCCCCGTGTCCGGCATACACCACATGAAAAGGAGACCTAAGCCAGGCTCCATCGGTTGTGGACGCTGCCCAAACATTGATAGGCGCCATGAGGTCTGCTGCTTGCTGCTGAGCCCCCATTCCATTTTGTAATATCACGATTGATGCGTCGGACTGGCATTTATCTTTCAGCGGTTGGATGGCGCTGGCGGTGTCGTATGCTTTGGTTGTCACTAGTAGATGGCTGATGCTCTCACATCCGTCAGCGAGGCAGGCCTCAACTGCATAATCTTCTATCGCATCATTTGTTTCTAAGCGAACTGATCCTGCCTTCGAAAATTCAGTCAATCGATGTGGATTCCGCAGAATCATTGTCACCTTATGGCCAGCCTTTACCAGATGGGCGGCCCAAAGACAGCCGATAGAGCCTGCACCAAGAATATGCCAGTGATCAGCCATTGAGTCGTTTTCCTGTGTATAGCTTCGGTTCGAGGATGAGTTGTAATGATAACTATCTGAACGACAGGGTGAAATGGGTCAGTGGCTCATATAAAATCCCAGTATTGGTTAAAATTACAGGAGCAATCAATGCCATCTTTTGACGTAGTATCTGAACTGGATACTCATGAGTTGACCAACGCTGTCGATCAGGCAAACCGTGAAATTGATAAGCGCTATGATTTTAAAGGCGTAGATGCCACCTTCGAGCTGAATGATGATTCTATTGTGATGATTGCTGAGGTTGATTTCCAGCTACAGCAGATGATGGATGTTCTGCGGACAAAGATGGTCGCGCGCAAAATTGATATCCGTTGTATGGATGTCAAAGATGCTGAAATGGCCAACATGCGTGCGCGTCAGACCGTTGTACTGAAGCAGGGTCTGGATCAGCCTACCGCGAAAAAGATCACCAAAATGATCAAAGACGACAAAAAGCTGAAAGTGCAGACACAAGTACAGGGTGAACAGGTACGTGTGACGGGCAAGAAACGTGATGACCTGCAGCAGGTGATTGCGATGCTACGTGAATCTGATCTGGATATTCCTCTCCAGTTTAACAACTTCCGCGACTGATCGTTGTCTCATCGCAACATGTTCTAATCTACTCAAAACGGAGTTGCTTATGCAGGAGCCTCAGGCCAGCTGGCGTGAATCGCTTGGGGCTTTTCTTCATCCCCGTGTTGTTGTGATGTTGTTATTGGGCTTCTCTGCGGGAATCCCTATTCTCCTCATTTTTTCATCTCTTTCACTCTGGCTACGTGAGGCCGGAGTTGAACGTGCTGCGATTACGTTTTTCAGTTGGGCCGCACTGGGTTACTCCTTTAAGTTTGTCTGGGCACCGTTGGTGGATCAGTTGCCTGTGCCCTGGTTATCGCGGTTGTTGGGGCGGCGGCGCAGTTGGTTGTTGGTGGCGCAGTTTGCCATTATCGCTGCGATAGGGGCGATGGCGAGCATCGATCCCGCGTTGGGGCAGGAGAGTCAAACAGCGATGGCACTGGCGGCTGTTGCGTTGGGGTTCTCTTCTGCCACGCAAGATATTGTGATTGATGCTTATCGTATTGAAGCTGCGGATACGCGGTTGCAAAGTATGATGTCAGCGTCATATATCGCGGGTTATCGTGTGGCTATGGTCGTGGCGGGTGCGGGTGCATTGGTACTGGCATCGGGTTTTGGTACTGAGTTGGGTAACTATCAGTACAGTGCCTGGAGCAATACCTATTGGATCATGGCCGCTGTGATGCTGGTGGGGGTTGCGACAACACTGACTATTAATGAGCCGGAGCTGAGTGAACAACGCAGTTATACCTATAGTGCCCTTGAATATGGGCGATTTGTTGTACTGTTCGCGCTTGCGCTAGCGGGGTTTATTCTCTGTTTTTATCTGACTTCAGGGCCGTCGGGGGTGCTTAAAAAGGCATTGGCCGAGGGTGTTGGCAATCGGGCGTTGGCGTCATTTTTGATTGAAACGCTGCGCTTAGTGATTGCGGCCAGTGTGAGCTTTATGGTGGCGCGAGTTTTATTGAAAACCGGGCTGGTGAAGCGTTCGATGGTTGATGAAACCTATGTGGCGCCGGTGCGGGACTTTTTCGATCGCTATGGTGTGAAAGCTGCGTTATTCCTATTGTTGCTGGTGGGCAGTTATCGCATATCCGATATTGTGCTGGGTGTAATATCCAATGTTTTCTATCTGGATATGGGGTTTAGCAAAGAGCAGATCGCGACGGCAGTGAAAACCTTTGGTGTAGTTATGGCTATCGCGGGAGGGTTTCTTGGCGGACTATTGGCAATGCGCCAGGGAGTGATGCGGATTCTTTTTCTGGGAGCTCTGCTATCGGCGGCGACCAATCTTCTGTTTGTGATTCTTGCGGATAAAGGTGCGGATCTGATGTGGCTCTATATTGTTGTTGCCGCAGATAATCTCTCGGCAGGTTTGGCGGGGGCGGCGTTTGTAGCGTTTCTATCCAGCCTGACCAGTATCTCCTTTACGGCGATGCAGTATGCAATATTTAGTTCGCTGATGACCTTGTTACCGAAAATTTTGGGCGGTTATTCTGGTTCCATCGTGGACAGTATTGGCTACGACTGGTTCTTTATCTTTACGACCTTGATTGGACTGCCGGTGTTGTTGCTGATCGTAATGGCGCGTCGTTGGATTGGAATAGAAGTCCCTTCGAAACCGGTGACCGCCAAGGTTGAATAGCGATTAAAGGCGGCACTACTGAGTACGAAGTGTTATTCGTACTTGGACATTCTATAAGTCTTATTTTTGCTCTAATGAGAACTGTGAACACAAAAAAACCGGCCATTGGCCGGTTTTTTTTGGAGAGTGTATCGACAATTAGATGCGCAGTGCGCCGTCTACTTCGATGCAACGACCGTTCACGTAGTCGTTTTCCAGAATGAAAGTCACAGTACGTGCGATCTCTTCTGGTTTGCCCAGGCGTTTAGCTGGAATACCTGCTGCAATCTTGTCCAGTGCTTCAGGTTTCATGCTCATAACCATTTCAGTACCGATGTAGCCTGGTGCAATGGATGTCGCACGGATGCCGTAGCGCGCCAGTTCTTTCGCCCAGGTCACAGCCATCGCTTCTACACCTGCTTTAGTTGCAGTGTAGTTAGTCTGGCCCATGTTACCGTGGCGGGAGATAGAGGAGATATTGATGATGCAGCCTTCAACACCCAGATCAATCATCTGAGCTGCGGCTTCACGTGCACACAGGAAAGTACCGGTCAGGTTAACGTCCATAACCAGGTTCCACTGATCCATGCTCATCTTGCTAGCGACTTTACCAGTCTCGCGATCAACCTTCAGGAACAGACCGTCACGGGTAACACCCGCGTTGTTCACAACACCGTTTAGAGTACCGAAGTCGGCAACCACGTCCTGGAACAGTTTTTCGACATCTGCTTCATCCGCAACGTTACAGATGTAGCCACGTGCTTCCACGCCTTTTTCCATGCAAAGACCGACAGTTTCGTCCAGTGCTTCCTGGCTCAGGTCAGCCAGAGCCAGCTTTACACCCTTACCAGCCAGTTCCAGTGCCATTGAACGACCCAGGCCGCGACCGCCGCCAGTAATTACAATAACTTTATCATTCAGTTCCATCGGGGTTACCTTATTCTCGGTTAACTCTATTTTTTATTGTGCGTTGCGTCATTTTGCGTAAGCAAACGTTATATCGCTTTTGCACAAAAGTCTAGAATCTGAATAGGTAAAATTAAGCGTTATCCCCTATGTTTTAGGCTGATTTCTTGGGGTTTTTGAATGCTGCATCCGCTAAACGACTGAAAAATAATGCATTTTGCAGGTGCGTAAAATTTATGTGCAGGTGCGCAATGAATGAAAATTTATCCCAAAGTAGGGGGTGAAAAACACCTATTTGGCCCCATATAGAGTTACACATAAGAGGTTGCTGGCGGGGGTAGAGAAACAAACGTCATCGATCCGAGTGGCTAGTCTGCCCGTGTGGGCATATTCCCGCTATAGTCATGATGACTCATGACTATCCGAATTGTATCCAGAGGTATTTAATGCGGTTTCTTTTTCTGCTGTTCATTATTGTTCCTATTATTGAAATCACGTTGCTGATTCAGGTGGGTCAGGCGATTGGTGCCTGGTATACCGTGGGTTTGGTGGTGATGTCTGCATTTGTGGGTGTCAATATGCTGCGGTACCAGGGGCTTTCTACTTTGGCTCGCGCTCAGCAGCGGGCAAATCAGGGAGAAATTCCCGGCAGTGAAATGGTCGAGGGTATTGTGTTGGCGGTGGGAGGGGCGTTATTGGTGACGCCGGGGTTCGTAACCGATGTGATTGGTTTCTGTTGCCTTATCCCGTATACCCGTCAGGGACTTGCCAAAGCGATGATCAGCCGTTTTACCGTGGTGGCTATGCATCATCAACAGTCTCCTTTTATGGGAGCGGGTTTTCCCCCGTCCGGAAGTCAGCCTGATTCACCGCCTGAAGCCCCAGAGGGTGAGACCAAATACAGCGATTCGCCATTTAAGAAAGATAAACCATCCCGGCCACAATCCGGTGATGTGATTGATGGCGAATACCACCACAAAGACTAAGTTGCACCAAAAAAAATCAAAAATTATATGGGTTGGGTGTTGAAATCAATTTTACCGACCCCATCTAGGAAACAACCGCCTAAGGATGGTGGAACCATCCGGGCTTAAAACAAATAAGATATTGTTTTTCGATCAGTTAGATCAGGAGAATGAACAGATGAAAATTCGTCCACTTCACGACCGTGTTGTTATTCGTCGTAACGAGGAAGAAGCTACCACTGCTGGTGGTATCGTACTGCCAGGCGCTGCTGCAGAAAAACCTAATCAGGGTGAAGTAGTTGCAGTTGGCGAAGGCCGTGTTCTTAACAGCGGTGACGTTCAGCCACTGACTGTTAAAGTGGGTGATACAGTTTTGTTTGGCGGTTATGCAGGTTCTAACACCGTTAAAGTCGGTGGCGAAGAACTGCTGATCATGACCGAAGGCGAAATTTACGGCGTACTGGAAGACTAATAGTCTCCAAGTTACCTATCGTTTTTTTTAGAATTTATCGATTACGGGATTATTTGAATCATGGCTAAAGACGTACGTTTTGGTGATGACGCTCGTCAGCGCATGCTGGCTGGTGTAAACATTCTGGCAGACGCTGTAAAAACCACTCTGGGCCCTAAGGGTCGTAACGTTGTACTGGACAAAGCGTTCGGTGCACCTACCGTGACTAAAGACGGTGTATCTGTTGCTAAAGAGATCGAGCTGGAAGACAAGTTCGAGAACATGGGCGCACAGATGGTTAAAGAAGTGGCGTCTCAGGCGAACGATGTAGCGGGTGACGGTACTACAACTGCAACCGTACTAGCTCAGGCTATCGTTAACGAAGGTCTGAAATCTGTTGCTGCCGGCATGAACCCAATGGATCTGAAACGCGGCATCGACAAAGCATCTGCTGCTGTTGTTGAACAGCTGCAGGCGATGGCTGTGCCATGTGCTGATTCCAAAGCGATCGCACAGGTAGGTACTATCTCTGCTAATGCTGACTCTCAGGTAGGTGAGATCATCGCTGAAGCGATGGAGAAAGTCGGTAAAGAAGGTGTTATCACCGTAGAAGAAGGTTCCGGCCTGGAAAACGAACTGGATGTTGTAGAAGGCATGCAGTTTGACCGCGGTTACCTGTCTCCTTACTTCATCAACAATCAGGACAACATGAGCGCTGAAGTTGAGCAGCCATTCATCCTGCTGGTTGATAAAAAAATCTCTAACATCCGTGACCTGCTACCGGTACTGGAGCAGGTTGCTAAGTCTTCCCGTCCACTGCTGATCATCGCAGAAGACGTTGAAGGCGAAGCGCTGGCAACTCTGGTTGTGAACAACATGCGCGGTATCGTAAAAGTTGCCGCTGTTAAAGCACCAGGTTTTGGTGATCGTCGTAAAGCTATGCTGGAAGACATCGCGATCCTGACTGGCGGTACTGTGATCTCTGAAGAAGTAGGTCTGAGCCTGGAAGGCGCGACTCTGGAGCAGCTGGGTCAGGCGAAACGTGTTTCTATCACTAAAGAAAACACCACTATCGTTGACGGTGTTGGCGCTGCAGATACTATCGAAGCACGCGTTAACCAGATCCGTGCACAGATGGAAGAGACCTCTTCTGATTACGACCGTGAAAAACTGCAGGAGCGCGTAGCGAAACTGGCAGGCGGTGTTGCAGTGATCAAAGTAGGCGCTGCGACTGAAGTTGAAATGAAAGAGAAGAAGGCACGCGTTGAAGACGCACTGCACGCTACACGTGCTGCTGTCGAAGAAGGCGTGGTACCTGGCGGTGGTGTTGCACTGATCCGTGCGCTGGACGCTGTAGCTGAGCTGGAAGGTGAAAACCACGATCAGCGTGTTGGTATCGAGCTGGCATTCCGTGCGCTGGAAGCGCCGCTGCGTCAGATCGTTGGTAACTGTGGTGAAGAAGGTTCTGTTATCGTATCTAACATCCGTGAAAAAGGTAAAGGTAACTACGGTTACAACGCTGCTTCCGGTGAATACGGCGATATGATCGAAATGGGTATCCTTGATCCTGCTAAAGTAACCCGTTCTGCGCTGCAGGCGGCTGCATCTGTTGCAGGTCTGATGATCACAACTGAAGCGATGATTGCTGATAAACCTGCTGAAGGTGGCGCACCTGCGATGCCTGATATGGGTGGCATGGGTGGTATGGGTGGCATGGGCGGCATGATGTAATCACTAGCCCCTAGTGAACCCTGATAAAAGCCCCGCAATAGCGGGGCTTTTTGCGTTAAGACACTCGCTGTAATCTTTTGTCTGAAGGGCAAAACTGCTAGTGTGGTTGGGTTAATTGGATTGAGATTTTGGTGACAGCGCATGAGTCGAGATGACTTTGATATTCCAGACCTGGGACCGGCGGAGCCGGATCGGGTTACACCTCCCCCGAGCAGCGCAGGTGCAGCTACTGCGTCAGAAATGCAACGGCCTCCGGTCAAGCGCAGTGGTGGATGGTTTCAGTCTTTTTTATTGATTTTATTGGTCGCTGCCTGTTCCGGGTTGGGATATTGGGGGCTGACGATGTACGAACAGCTGCAGGCCGAGAGAGAGTCGGTGGCTGAGTTGCAAGCGCAGATGAAAGAGATGAGGGATCTGTTGAATCTGGCAGAAACCAGTGCCCAGAGATCGGGAGATACGTTGCTGGATCAGGTCACCAGTATGAGCAAAGCTGCGCAGGATAAATACAAGCATTTTGATTCTGAGATCGCGAAGCTTTGGGCGATTGCCTATCAGAAAAATAAGCCTGAACTGGAAAAACAGGCGAAACAGATTACAGGTCAAAATAGTCAGCTCAATTCTCTGGATAAGCAGCTAAAATCCCAAGGTACGCAGCTGAAAGCGCAAGCCGCGAAGTTTAGCGAACAGACAAAGGCGATTGCCGTCCAGACAAAAGCACTGAATGCCGTTAAGCAATCGTTAGCTGTACAGCAGAAAAAGATCACTGCGATGTCTGCTGAAGTGAATAAAAGCAAGTCTTCAGTGAAAGACCTGGTTTCCGCAGACCTGAAAAAAGTGCGCTCTGAAGTGGTAGCCGCGCAGACCGCGATGCGTCTCAGTGAAGAAGTGATGACAGAAGAGCAGGCGGTATTAACGGCTGCTCTCCGCAAGCTGACAGATCGCACAGCAGCACTGGAAAACGGGCAGCGTAAAAACGGTTTGGAACGGCGCGTGAAAAATAATGAAGATGCGGTGCGTGCCTATGATGCGACACGTCGTGAGCTGAATCGAAATTTGCTGCAGATTAAGAAGAAAATTAACGAGTTACAGCTGGCTGTAGAAAAGCAGGTTAAGTAACCCCAGAGGACGTTGGCAGATGATTAAAGTTTATGGTGGTGTATTTTCCCGCGGCAGTATGGTGATGTGCGCACTGGAAACATTGGGTATCGAATATGAAATGGTATCGATGTCGGCCCGTGATCCGAATACACAGACCGCCGAATACCGTGCGCTGAATCCTACGGGTAAACTACCGACCATTGTCGATGGTGATCTGGTACTGTTCGAAACGCAGGCGATCTTGTTTTATCTGGCACAGAAGTACGGCAACAACCTGTTGTGGGCGGATACGGCGGAAGATGTGGCCGAAATCTATCGTTGGTCACTTTATGTGAGCAATCAGATGGAAGTGCCATCGTTAAACTTGTTGTTACAGATGAAATACAGTCCGGATGGTAAAGGTGATCCGGCTAAGATCTCGGAAGCGAATGCCGAGTTGGATCGTTTTCTGCCAATACTGGAGCAGCGTCTGGAAGGCCGTGAATTTGTTGCCGGTGATAAGCGTACAGTCGCGGATATTCACGGTGCCAGCGTATTAGCATGGGCCAAGCTGTCTGGGTTTGATTACGAGCGTTATCCGAACGTACATGCCTGGATCAAGCGTCAGTTGAAGTCTGAGGCTGCGCAACGGGTCATGGCAAAAGCAAAAGGGTGATTCGGGTACTGAGGGGGTGATTAACCCCTTAGCTCACGCGGATTTGATCATGGCCTGTATAACAGGCAGAATAAGCGGTTTCCTCTGAATATACTTTGAACACATCCATGAAAATTCGTGCGTTCTTTGCACTG
The DNA here is from genome assembly GCA_023954795.1 of Oceanospirillaceae bacterium. Taxonomy (GTDB): domain Bacteria; phylum Pseudomonadota; class Gammaproteobacteria; order Pseudomonadales; family Balneatricaceae; genus Pontibacterium. The sequence continues at coordinate 10,559 of JAGSHA010000055.1, forward strand.
ACCCTACCTGATTCCGTCGTGCGCTGGTTAGCTGACCACGCAGATACTCTCTGTGAATACGATAAGCAGGTCGAAGTAGAGTGGGTTGATTCAGAGACCTACCACCTGACATTGTGTTTCCTGGGCGATATTAGTCTGGAGCAGGTAGATCAGGTAGAAGCACTGGCACGTGAGAGCCTGAAGGATACCACCTCATTTCAGGTGCATATCAATGCAACTGACTATTACCGTGTCAGTAAGAAGTTGGCGCTGGTCGCTGCGCTACCCAATGCCAACGAAGAGATTATGCATCTGCACCATCTGATGGGGCAGGTTGCTACCGAGGCAGGCATCCCGCAGGAAGATAAAGGCTTTAGCTTTAGGCCACATGTCACGCTGGGGCGCTTGCCAGGCAAGAAAAATGGATTTAAGCCGCCAGAAGCGTGGCCAGAGGTTGATCTGATCAGTTTGGCTGATTCGGTTGTCCTCTTTCAGAGTAAGCCGGGGGAGCGTGGTTCGATTTATACACCACTGTTCGAAATTCCCCTACAAGATTTGGCTTAAGCGCTTTATTCAAGCGACCCCTTAAGTTTCCCAGACATCCCAAATTAGATACTAAATTTATGCGTGCTCCTGAACTTCTGTCCCCTGCCGGGACGCTGAAAAATATGAAATATGCGTTCGCCTACGGGGCGGATGCGGTCTACGCAGGTCAGCCTCGTTATAGTCTGCGAGTGCGTGAAAATGACTTCAATATGGATAACCTCCAGACTGGGATCGATCTGGCACACAGTCTGGACAAGAAGTTCCTCGTCGCAAGTAACATCATGCCTCACAACGGCAAACTGAAAACCTATCTGGACGATATGCGTCCGGTGGTTGAGATGGGGCCTGATGCGCTGATTATGTCTGATCCCGGCCTGATTATGATGGTGAAGGATACCTTCCCTGATATGCCGATCCACCTGTCTGTCCAGTCCAATACAATGAACTGGGCGACAGTGAAGTTTTGGGAACGGATGGGTATTGAGCGTGTCATTCTGTCCCGCGAATTGTCACTGGATGAAGTGGCAGAGATCCGCCAGATCTGTCCGGACATGGAGCTGGAGGTGTTTGTACACGGCTCTCTGTGTATCGCTTATTCTGGTCGTTGTCTGCTGTCGGGTTATATCAACCACCGTGATCCGAACCAGGGTACCTGTACCAACTCGTGTCGCTGGAAGTACGACGCTCATGAAGCCAAGCAGGATGAAACGGGCGATTTGATCCCTGTCGCTCAGGAAAATCAGGAGTTAGCCGCAGAAGCGCCTCAACAGTTTGATCCGACCACAGATTTGGGATTGGGCGGTCACACTGATACGCCATACTTGCTGCAAGAGCGTTCCCGTCCGGGTGAATACATGCCTGCTTATGAAGATGAGCACGGTACTTACATCATGAACTCCAAAGATCTGCGTGCGATTCAGCATGTACATCGTTTGGCGGAGATTGGTGTTGACTGTCTGAAGATCGAAGGGCGGACGAAGTCTTATTACTATGTCGCGCGTACTGCGCAGGCGTACCGTAAAGCGATTGATGATGCCGTTGCGGGACGTCCGTTCGACATGGGTCTGATGGATGAGCTGGAAAATCTGGCGCACCGCGGTTACACCGAAGGTTTCTACCGTCGTCATGTTCACGATGAATACCAGAACTACGAAACCGGGAACTCTATCGGTTATCACCAGCAGTTTGTGGGTGAAATTCTGGGCCGCGAAGGTGACATGCTGAAAGTGGACGTGAAAAACCGCTTCCAGAAAGGTGATACGCTGGAATTGATGACACCGCAGGGTAATCGCAAGTTTGTGCTGGAAACGATGCACAACAAAAAAGGTCAGGATGTCGATGTGGCGCCCGGCTCGGGTCACGTGGTCAGCATCCCGATGGGAGGAGACGTTGATCCAGAGCATGCACTGCTGATGCGTGATCTGCGCGACGTTGAAACAACCCGTAAAAAATAAATATCGCGCGCCCATGGACCTGAGTAAATACAGTTTCCGGCGCGCACTGCGTCC
>JAGSHA010000392.1 GCA_023954795.1 Oceanospirillaceae bacterium
CGCATAATATCGGTGAGTGTCAGCGCTTGGTTATTGGGCTTAAAGTACTGCTGATCATCGTGATCATGAATGACCAGTATGCCCTTACCGCCACTACCTTTTGAGGGTTTGATACAAAACGCAGGCTGCGAATGCAGCATAGCTTTGATCGATCTAATCTCATGTTGATACCGAATCACCCCCACCAGTTTCGGCACACTCAGACCGGCATCAATCGCCAACTCCTTCGTTTTGAGTTTGTCATCCACCAGTGGAAACAGCCGACGCTCATTGTGCCCCGCGATATATTCGATATTGCGCTGATTCATGCCCAGCACACCCAGTTGGCGCAAACGTCTGGGAGAGACAAGCCACCTCATTTAGGCGGCTCCTGTGAACTGCTTGCAAACGGACTGAAACGTACCAGCTCGATCAGGCGGTAACCGGTATAACTCCCCAGAATGAGTATCAAAGCCAGCAATACCAACTGCAAACCCGGAAAGTTAAAGGTCAGATGCTGGATATAACCATTCGACATCACCAGATAGGCCAGCAAAGCAACGAATAACGAGCCACCGCCCTGTTTCATCACTTCCTCGCCACCCTCCTCTTCCCACAACAACGACATCCTTTCGATGGTCCAGGCGATAATAATCATCGGGAAGAAGATGATATTCAGGCCTTCGACGATCCGCAGGTTGTAGGCGATCACAGAGAACGTAGCGGTGAGTAATATCACCACGATGATAACCGCACTGATCCTCGCGACCAGCAACAGATTGAGCCTGGATAGGTACCCACGCACCACTAACCCAGTCACAACCACCAGCACAAATCCGGCCAGACCCGCCCCCAGCGATGTCTGCATCAACGCTAACGCGATCAGGACCGGCATAAAAGTACCCGATGTCCGCAAGCCCACCAGTACCCGGACAATCATCACCACCATGACACCCACAGGAATCAGCAACAAGCCACGAAACATCTGCTGTTCCTCTTGTGGCAAACTGTGCAGGGAGACCTGCATGGCACTCACATCACGGTACTTTTGCTCCAGCGCTGTTTGCACCGGCACCACTTCCCGCAACATGGAAAAGCTGACACGGGTATTGTGCCCACCTTCAAGATCAATCAGCGGCTGATCTTCCATCTCCCAGATCAACAGACGTTCTGGCCGCCCCTCTTTACCGTTTGTCAGATTAAAAAACGCCACCTGATCTTCAGCATATACCATCAGATACGGCAGGCTATCCTGATTGCGTCGATTGTGCTTTAAGCGGATCGCCGTCACCTCACGCGCAGGAATTTCCGCCAACTGCATCAGTAGCAACGCAGCTGCTGCCAGTGAGCGATCCTGTTTGAGCAATTCCACCTGTTGATCATCCGAACGTAAACCGTTAATCAGCTGCGCGGCCATCGTGATCTGGTTGGCTGATTGCTGCTGTGCCTGATCGATCAGACGCCCTGCGGCCAGACTGATCGGATCAGGAAGAATCGGTGGTTCAGAAATATCCGGCGGCGGTGGCCAGCTCGCATCTTGTTTATCATCCAGTAAAAACTGCGCGCGGTAATACAGTACCTGCTTACCGGAGGCCTGCTGAGTCGACCAGCGCACCGCCGGTCGTTTTTCTTCGGTCAGATAACTCAATCCATAACCCGGAGATGCCGTGGCCTGTTCCAGTAAGGTGAAGCCGGGATGAGTCTCGGGAATCGCCATCTGAGCAACAATGGCATCACCGTCGGCGGTAAACTCCAAACGTGCTTCAACACGCCAGACTTCGCGTGTTTCTCCAGGTAACCAAGGGATATCCAGATTGATATGCCGATAGATAGCACTACCAAAACCCACTGCGATCAGGAGGGTCACGAGTAAATAGTAAGGGATCTTATCTTGCATGCAGCCCCCTAATTTCTCGCTGCTTTTTTAGGGGTTTTCTTCGAAGATTTTTTTGCTTCCTTAGGTTTTTTCCCCAGCACGTACAATCGCGCCACATCAACCACCATCAAGTCCCTTAACACGTTCCGGCCAATCAACACTTCGTACTTCAGGTGACTACGATCTGCCAAGGTAAATTCGCCAACGTAGGATATAGTCCCCAGCTTAATACCCAGCTTAACAACACGGCGGCGATCCCTATTTGTACTGGCCTGACGCACGTTGACATAACGTATCAACACCTTCGAAACCTCAGTACCATCGGCCAGCGTAAAGCGTACCCAGCGTTGACCGTTTCGTTCAAACTCAGAGATATTCGTGGCGTTCAATGAAGAGGTGGAGGCACCGGTATCCATGCGGGCTTTTGCGATCAATTGCTTAGAACCCAAGTCGACCACAGCCCACTCGACCGCACCAACAACCGTTTTGTTTCGCAGTGACTTGCGTAGATCCGGACACGCCTGATCGCGCTGCACAGGACGTGTCAGCGCGGCACGGGATTTCTTAGCCTCCCGCTCTATCGCTTTGGTTGTCTTTTGTTGCTCCTTAATCAGGTCATTCACCTGAGTCAGGGTCTCGCTGCATTGCTGCGCCGCTAACTGGGCAGACTGATGGATATCGCGCTGTAAACTCTTTGTTGCTATGCATCCTTGAAGCAAGAGTATCGCGAGCAGCATAGTTAATGCTCTCATCGTAAACTCCGTTGATAGACCAAGCGTAAGCCCCAAGGATTGGCGTCAGATAGCGAGAGACTGCGGGCTTACCTAGTATTGAAGCATAGCTGGCCAAAATGGATGCGTCGATCTTGAAGGCCTAATCAAAAACCAACGATCGTCCACAAGATGAGGAAAAATAAAAACGATGCTCAGCTAATCAGGATCGAGAGCCTTGTGAGACAAGTGGTATGCGAAAGACCGCAGCTGCTCGGCTTTGAGAATTATCCATTTCAAAGCAGGCCGAGCAACATCTGACTATAGAGCACTAAACAAAAGCCAAACACCGATCCCAACGGCGGCGCCCAGTGTTTCTTTAAGCGGGACTGCGGCGCAATATCCTGAAACAACAGATACAAAATCCCCCCTGAAGAGAACAACATAATCATTCCCAGAATCATCTGATGGTCACCCAGTAAAAAGTATCCGCTCAGTCCTGCCAACGGTCCAATTACCACCAGCCAGCGCATCACCAACATGGTTTTGTGCTGGCTTTTGTATTGCGCGCACAACTCGCGATAGGCATTAAAGCCTTCAGGTAAATTCTGCATGCCCACCAGCAATGCCAGCAACGGAGCCACCGGAGAACCCAATGCCATCAATCCACCCAGTGCAATTGCTTCCGGCACATAATCCAACACCATACCCATCAATTGGGGTGACTCACGACGACGCAGCCCTAACACACGCTCGATCAGAAAGAAGGTAAAACCGCCCGCCAACAACACAGGAATAGACAGCAACGAACCATCCATACTTTCAACCCCTTCCGGCACCAACACAAACGCCACTGCCCCCAACAAAATACCGCCGCCGAATGCAATCGTGAAGTGCCGAAACTCCCGATCGAGCCAGCGAGGAAGAATACGTTCAAAACTCGCCAGATAACCGCCCAGAGGAATACAAGCACCCGCCAGAGTGGAGAGC
>JAGSHA010000053.1 GCA_023954795.1 Oceanospirillaceae bacterium
ATCCACTATGCATCGCGTAAAGCGTTAGAAATTGACGGGCTGGGTGAGAAAATTATTGAGCAGCTGGTTGAGTTGAAGCTAATTGCCTCCCCGGCTGATCTCTATCGGCTGAAACCAGGGCAGTTGAGGGGCTTGGAGGGATTTGCGGAGATATCGGCGCAAAAACTGTGTGACTCAGTCTCTGAGCGTCGACAGGTCGCGTTAGCTCGTTTTATTTACGGTCTAGGCATTCCTGACGTGGGTGAGGAAACTGCCCGTGTGCTTGCGAATAAGCTGGGAAGCCTTGCGCGCATTCGCGTCGTCCTGCCGGAGATCTTAACGTGGCTGCCGGATATTGGTCGTGAAGTGGCGAGTGAAATTAGCCACTTCTTCGCGGATGAGCACAATGCGGCAGTACTGGATGACTTATTGGGACAGGGTATTCAGTTTACCGACGAATCAGGTTTGTCGGCTGATCTGGCCGCCAGTATCAGTTTTGCCGAACTCATCGACCGCATGGGTATCAGCGGCGTCGCGAAGGTGGGTGCTCAGCGTTTGGCTGCTTATTTTAAGAATCTGGAGTCTCTGTTGTCGGCAGATTTGGAAACATTGGATCAGGTACCCAAATTGTCAGCGAAAGCCATTAACGGTGTATTGGACTGTCTCGATGATCGAGATTGGGTTGAGCGTATTCGCGCCATTGAAGCTCAGCTTCTTGATTTCGGGATGCATTGGTCATGTGAATCGCAGGCGGTTGATAGTGCGACCCTTCCGTTAGAAGGGAAAACCTATGTGTTGACCGGTACGTTGGAAAAGATGGCACGCAGTAAAGCAAAATCAGCGTTGCAGCACCTTGGCGCCAAGGTGAGTGGTAGCGTATCGAAAAAGACCGACTGTGTCGTAGCCGGACCGGGGGCAGGCTCAAAACTGGCCAAAGCAAATGATCTGGGTGTTCCTGTGTTGGATGAAGACCAGTTCATCGATATGTTGCAGCAATACAATGTTGATCCGGAGACCATATGATCATTCCCCATGACCAATTAAGCCCTGATGCGCTGGAAGGGCTGATTGAGGAATATGTGACGCGTGACGGTACCGATTACGGTGCAGAAGAGATTTCGCTCGCAGAGCGTATCGTTCAGGTAAAACGTCTTCTGGTGAACGGAGAGGCGGTTATCCTGTTCAGCGAGGGTAAAGGCGCATGCAATATAGTATCCAGTAGCCTGCTGGAATAGTGCTTTAACCAGCAACGGCTGACATATACTGAAACTTATCAGTCAGTGGAGTTGCCTATGGACCAGTTAGAACAGATTGTAAGCCTGATCGCCTTAACGATGGGTGTTGGCTGGGCCAGTGGTATTAACCTTTACGCAACCGTACTGATGCTGGGTGTGTTGTCCAATATGGGGCATATCACTTTGCCCGAAGAGCTCATGGTTGTGGCGGATCCGTTGGTATTGATGGCCGCCGGGTTTATGTATTGCGTTGAGTTTTTCGCGGACAAAATCCCCGGGGTTGATACCGGATGGGATGGGCTACACACCTTTATTCGCATCCCGGCGGGGGCTGCATTAGCTGCAGCAGCAGTGGGTGATGTGGCTCCTGCTGTTGAAGTAGCTGCGGCGTTGGTTGGTGGTAGTTTGGCTGCTGCGACTCATGCAACCAAAGCAGGCAGCCGGGTATTGATCAATACCTCGCCCGAGCCTGTTTCGAATTGGACCGCATCCTTTACGGAAGATCTGATTGTTCTTGGTGGTCTCTGGACCGCATTGAATTCCCCGATGTATTTCCTGATTGCGCTGGCCGTATTTATAGTCTTGATGATCTGGCTGCTGCCTAAGTTATGGCGTGGCGTGAAAAGCGTATTTAGCTGGATAGCGCGCTTGTTCGGAGGTGCGGAGCCGGCCAATCCATCGGCCGGAAAAATATCACATCAAGGTGACGTCAGGCCCAGCGTTCCAGATTCGGACCACTGACTAAGAGATGTAACATATCGGTGCGGGTTACAACTCCGATCGCTGAGCCGTCTGCCGCAACGACAGGGATGGAGTTGATGTTATATTCCACCATGATCTGAGCCGCTTGGCGTACTTGTGTATCAGGAGAGGCGGCGACAACTTTCTTACTGTAGATGGTATCGATTGAGCTGGGTGATTGTTTACCTACGCGCAGTAGGTCGCGTTCAGACAACATACCTAACAGCTGACTTTCCTCGTTTACCACGACAAGATGCCGGATGTTGAGGTCGTCCATTTTACGCGACGCAGCAAATATGGTGGCACCCGGAGTGATGACGTGAATAGGCGAGCTCATGATGTGTGAGATCGACAGAGCGCGTCGGTCGGGCAGACCGATCGCTTTTTCTTCGGTTTCAACGTAAGCCTGAGTCGCTGGAGTTGCCGGCGGCAGTCCTTTCTTTTTCGGCTCAGGTTGCAGGTAACGGATAAATTTATCACCATCAGTGTGAAATCTATCTTCGTTATCTGCACCTCGATGGGAAGCTCTTGGCTCCGTTAATCTATTAACGCCCGTCGGGGGGAATTCCGACTTTTTGGGCGTCTGTATCCGATAACCGTGATCGTAAATAACCAGTGCCATACGCAGTGCTCCAGCCGCTACTAAGCTTTATATCGACTTTCTGATCAAATTCTTAACAATAAAACGTGCAGGATTTATTGCATCCAGTAGTAATTTCTCAATCGGAAAGGGTTCTCCGAGGATGCTTGCTGCAACTACCTCACCACAGATTGGACCGGTGATAAGGCCTTTTGATCCGTGACCTATATTCAGATACAACCCTTTAAGATGCTGCGGCGGGGTATCCGTGAATTTCCATTTTCTGTCTGTTCGAAGCTTAGCGTAATCGTTTAGATATGCCTCATAGTCGGGTGCTGGTCCGGTAATGGGCAGATAATCTCCGGTGCTACAACGGTAAGCTGCACGACCTTCTAACGAATCTTCTGCAATCGATGCAGCCAGTTCAGGTAAAACTGCGCGCAACTTGTACAGATTATCACGATGGTCATCCTGACGTATATCAAGACTAAGGTTATGGAGATCAAAAGTGGCACCAAAACAGTATTGCCCGTTCAATGCGGGTGAAATATAACCGTCTCCGCAGACAACCGTTTGTAATGCAGGCCCCGCCTGATTCGTCAGGGAGGTCTGCCCCCGAATAGGTTTGACCGGGAGATGGTTGAGTTGTGGTAGTTTTTTGGCCTCTGCGGCCGTACAAATGACGAGCTGAGAGCACAATAAAGGCTCATCTCCTGCGAGTTGGAGCTGCCAGTTCCCCTCTGCAGTCTGTTCAAGTGAAGTCACTTCTTTATTCAGGTGCAGGTTTATCAGAGGATGCTGGATCAGTGATTCGCACAACAAACGGGGGTTTACCCAGCCACCGTAAGGCATGAAGATGCCCGGGGCGGTAATGTGGTTTCCGGCCAGCGTTGAGGCTTCTTGTGAATCAACAGCTCGCACAATGTTGTGACCGAAGGAGGTGTGCTGCATCATACTTTGTTGGCGCTTCAACTCTTTGTCGTTGGTCGCCAGCTGCAGTAGCCCGCAGTCAGACCAGAGCTGTTGTTCAGGGTCAAGTTGCTGAAGCTTAGTCCGGCTGTATAGCAGTCCGCTGAGATGCAGTTGACCTTGAGTATTATGACTCACCGGTAACTTTGCGTAGAGCGCTCCTTGTTGGTTTCCTGAGCCTTCCAGCGCTATCTCTGCGTTACGTTCGATCAGTTCAACCGTTACACCGCGTTGCGCCAGTGCATATGCAGTAGAACAGCCAGCGACCCCGGCTCCGATTATAACAACATGTGAGGGTCTGGACGCAGGGAATGGCTGGTCAAACCAGGGCGTGGCGCTTGATGATGTTTGCCTCGGTGTTGTGCAGCGGGCCCTTACCATTTCGCGTTTAAGCCCAAATCCTACAACCTTCTGTATACTAAATCCTTCACTTTCAAGCCCGCGTCTGACGGAACCGGCTGACGTAAATGTTGCCAGTGTAGTGTCCGCTGTACTCAGTCGACCGACCTGCTGAAGCAGATCTTCACTCCACATATCAGGATTCTTAGACGGGGAAAAGCCGTCAAGAAACCATGCGTCTACAGGAGCTGTCAGTTGGCGGTACGCGCTGACTGCGTCCATCAGCATCAGTGTGAGTTGTATTCGCCCATTGTCAAAGCTGATGCGATGGAATCCTTCAATCGGTTCAGGATAGGCCTCAACCAAGCGATCAGTGCCTTGTTGAAGTTCTGGCCAGTGGGTTAAAGCCTGAGCCAAATCTTTTTGGCTGATCGGGTATTTCTCTACGCTAATATAGTGAAGCGTTGCCGTATCTGATGCTGTTTTAAGCCAAAGTTCGCGTGTCGCCAGGAAGTTCAAGCCTGCCCCGAAGCCTGTTTCCGCGATCGTGAACTGCTCTAAATCCTGCTGTGAAAACCGTTCAGCCAGAGCGTTGCCCTCAAGAAAAACATATCGGCTTTCATCAAGCCCGTCCTGATCGTTGAAGTAAAAGTCGTCAAATTCAGTGGACACAGGAGTGTCTTCTTTCCAGATAACGTTTGCATGTCGAATTGAGGAACTTTGGGGCATCTTGTCGCTCTGTGTAATCAGGAATCCGTGATGACAAGCATAAGGTCATCACTGTTGTACGTGCTATTATACGGCGCTTAGAGGTCAAAAACGAAAAGGGTTATGCATGATCAACCAAAATGAAGTTAAGTTATGTGTGCTGGGTTTGGGCTACGTTGGCTTGCCTCTCGCTGTAGAGTTTGGCGGGCACATGAATACGGTTGGTTATGATATTAATGCTGACCGCGTGGCGGAGCTGCAAGCGGGTTGCGATTCAACGCTGGAAGTTGAATCAGAAGAGCTAAAACGCGCACATATGCTGACGTTTTCAGATCAGCTGGCGGCTGTTGCCGATTGTAATGTTTATATCGTCACTGTACCGACACCCGTTGATGCACACAAACAACCCGATCTCTCTCCACTGCAAAAATCGAGCTTTGCGATTGGCAGTGTATTGAGTAAGGGGGACATCGTTATTTACGAATCAACGGTCTACCCAGGTGCAACCGAGGAGGTGTGTATTCCACAGCTGGAAGAGGCCTCCGGTTTACGTTTTAACACTGATTTCTTCGTTGGATACAGCCCGGAACGGATCAACCCGGGTGATAAGACACATCGTTTGCCGAGTATCGTAAAAGTTACTTCAGGGTCGACCCCGGAAGTTGCGGATTTTGTAGATGATCTATATCGGACGATTATTACCGCAGGTACGCATAAAGCCAGCAGCATTATGGTCGCTGAAGCGTCCAAGGTTATTGAGAACACACAGCGAGACCTGAATATCGCACTGGTAAATGAGTTGGCGATTATCTTCGATAAGGTCGGGATTGATACGCTGGAGGTATTAGAGGCCGCTGGGACTAAGTGGAACTTCTTACCCTTTCGTCCGGGGTTAGTCGGGGGGCATTGCATTGGTGTAGACCCGTACTACCTGACGCATAAGGCCCAGTCACTGGGGTATTTCCCTGATGTCATTCTGGCCGGTCGCCGTATTAATGATGGTATGGGCCAATATGTCGTATCTTCCATTGTTAAGAAGATGATTGATCGCTCCTTACCTATTGCGGGCTCCAAAGCATTGGTGTTGGGCCTAAGCTTCAAAGAGAACTGCCCAGATATTCGAAATACCCGCGTTGTGGATATTGTCGAGGAACTGCGCGGATATCACATTGATGTGGATGTGCATGACCCTTGGGTATCGTCTGAGGAAGCGGAGCAAGAATTTGGGTTGAAGCTAATCGCTGAGCCAGAAGAAAGCAGCTATGACGTGATTATACTGGCGGTTGCCCACAGTCAATTTCAAGAGAAAGGAGTTGGGCTGCGTGCTTATGGCAAAGAACAGCATGTTTTGTATGATGTTAAAGCTGTTTTGCCAAGGGAGCAGGTAGACGGACGTTTGTAATCGTTGTTCATAAAAAAGGCCGTGTTGATCACGGCCTTTTTTATTTCTGTACTATTCAAGCTAAAACGCTTTACGTCCAATTCCGTGGTAGTGGAATCCGTAATCTTTCATTTCACCCGGATCATAAACGTTACGGCCATCCAGCAACAGTGGACGGCGCATACTACTAACGATTCTATCGAAGTCACGCATGCCGTACTCGGGCCACTCGGTGATTAAAAGTAAGGCATCTGCGCCATCAGTGGCCTGTTCCGGTGTGCTGCACAGCACTAAGTTATCAGCATTTTTATAGTGTTCTGCCAAATTCTGCAGTGCAAGTGGATCATGTACCCGTACTTCTACACCTTGCGCCATACAGGCATCAATAGTTGCAAGACTGGGTGCGTTATGAATGTCGGCGGTGCCTGATTTGTATGATGCCCCCCAAATGGCGACCTTACAGCCCTTCAGGTTGCCTTGGAAATGCCGCCACAGTTTTCTGAACAGGGTCTCTTTCTGTCGTTCGTTGATATCTATAACGGTACGTAACAGGGACGAACGGCGTTTTTCTTTCAGGAAGTCAGAGAACAAGAGTAGGTGATCTGAGAATTTCTCGCCCCCAAAGCCACAGCCTGGATTGAGAAAGTGTTTACCAATGCGGGTGTCCCCCGCGATGGTGTCGCGAACGGTCTCAATATCGACGCCCATACTATCAGCCAAGTTTGCCAGCTCATTAATATAACTCAGACGCATCGCCAACATCCCATTCAAAGCCAAAGTCGCAAACTCTGCTTCTTGTGGTGTCATGATACGAATGCGTTGGTTAGGGCCCATAAGCACGCGAGACATGGCAGTGATTTTGCTGATAGCCCACTGAGAATCGCTGCCAATTACCAGCTGATCGGGATGGATAAAGGATTCCAGTGCACGCCCGCCACGCAGAGAGTCTGGGATATAGACAACAGTGCGGTGTTCATCATTCCCGAGTACGGCATTGAGGCGTGATGTTGAGCCGATACCAAAAATACTCTGGTTGATGAAAAGCAAATTGCCTTCATGGCGAGATGCAACATCAGCCACAATGGCGGCGGCATCATCATAGGCCTGGGATTCCAGGTTTAACCAGTGAATATCAGCATCCGTTGGCGGGTGGAGAGGGTCATAGCTGCGTAAACGACCGGAATCGAACTGACTCTGCAACAGTCCGCGCAGGCCGGGTTCTGTTACAGAGATCCGGCGGCTATCCAGGTCGTGAGAGGATATCGGCAGGTATACCGTGTTACCGGTGCGAGCAAGTACACCCGCCGCACCCATTGCAGACATGTTGTTGCCATAAATAATAACTTTCATAGCTTACTTGTCCTGCAGGTTAAGAATTTCATTAATCAATGTCAGCGTTGACGGGTCCATTTTATGCTCTGAGAGAGAGTTGTCACCGTGCAATACCGATAAAGTTTCGCTGGCCATAACTTTACCCAGTTCCACGCCCCATTGATCAAACGGGTTGATACGCCAGATAACGGACTGAGCGAATACCTTGTGCTCGTATAGTGCAATCAGCTGACCGAGTGCAAAAGGCGTCAGCTCGTCTAGCAGGATTGTAGTGCTCGGCTGATTACCGTGGTATCGCTTATAGAACGGTACATCGTCAGTTTCACTGAGGGCATGGTCGCCAAACGCCAGGACTCTCGATTGAGCAAAACAGTTCGATAGCGCCAGGATGTGTTGTTTACGCAGGATTTCACTGCCTTTCTGCTCTTCAATGTCATTATAACGCCGGGCTGGAGCGATAAAGTCGCACATGACTTTTTCGGTGCCCTGATGAAGCAGCTGATAGAAAGCGTGTTGAGCATTGGGCCCAATCTCACCCCAGATGATCGGGCAGGTAGCATAGTCTACATTTTTAAGATCAAGCGTGGTGTTCTTGCCGTTACTTTCCATCTCCAGCTGCTCCAGATACGCAGGAAATCTGGCAAGGCGGCCATCATACGGCAGGACAGCGTGGGCGTGAATATCGAGGAAGTTGATATTCCATATGCCAATCAGCGCCATCAGTACGGGGATGTTTTGTTCCAGAGGCGTTGAACGGAAATGCTCATCCATGCAATGTGCGCCCGAAAGCAGCTCTCTGAATCGAGTGGTGCCAATTTGCAATGCAATCGGGAAGCCGATACAGGACCACATGGAGTAACGTCCACCAACCCAATCCCAGAACAAAAGCTGGTTATCTTCGCTGATGCCAAATGAGGTCATCTTTTCAGGGTTTGCAGAGATGCCAATGAAATGGTTTTGCAGCACGAGATTTTCATCCACACTGCTGCGATCCATAATCCAGTCTTTGGCGGTCTCGGCGTTTGCCAGTGTGTCTAGTGTGGTAAAAGATTTAGACGCGATGACAAACAGTGTTTCCGATGCATCCAGTTTCTTCAGCAGAAGCGATAGCTGGCTACCATCCATGGATGAAACGAAAAACACTTCAAGTGGGTGACTGGCGGGACAGGGGTAATCGCACAGTGCGCGGTTCGTCATCAGGGGGCCTAGGTCTGAACCGCCGACACCGATATGAACAACATTGCGAATGGGTCTTCCGCTGTAACCACGCGCTTGTGCGCTGTGCAGGCGATCAACCAAGATTTCCATTTTCTCAAGCTGGGCATGTACATCGACCACGATATCATGATCATCCAGCTCTAGTGTGCGATAGTCAGGTAAACGTAATGCAGAGTGCAGAGCGGGCCTGTTCTCAAATGTATTGACACGCTGTCCGCTAAAAAGATCTTTGATCTTTTCTTCGAGGTTATTTGCGCGGGCCAACTCGGTCAGTAGCTGCAAAGTTTCCGGAACAATCCTTTGTTTGGAAAAATCGATAAAGAGGTCTCGATTGCGGAATGAGAAGCGCTTGTCGCGATTCTCATCATTCTCGAACAAATGGTGCAGGTGACTTTCTTCGATCGACGTTGAGTGGGCTTTCAACTGCTGCCACTCAGCACTCTGTGTTAGATCCATAGGTTATACGCTTAACTGCTTAATCAGAGCGTGGGTCTGCTCTTTGGTTTCAGGGTGTTTCAGGGCGTAGTTCAGAACGGCTTCAACGTAACCGGCTTTGTTGCCACAGTCGAATGTTTTGCCTGACATGCGATAAACGCTCATGCTTTGTTCATTCAACAGGGTGTCCATGGCATCGGTAAGCTGAATCTCATCTCCCGCGCCGGGTTGCGTGTCTTGCAACAGATCCATGATGCGGGCGGGAAAAACGTAACGGCCAACAACCGCAAGGTTGGACGGGGCTTCTTCTGCGGTCGGTTTTTCCACGAATCCTGCCACGGCTGCACTGGTACCCGCTGCTGGAGCGGCGCTGCAGTCAGCAATACCGTATTTGCTGATATCTTCATCCGCAACACGTTCGACCATCACTTGAGTGGCGTTTTCGGCCGCGAAGTTTTTAATCATCTGGCTCAGGTCGTGTGTTTCACCTTCATCGCAATCCACCAGTACGTCAGGCAGAAGAACGGCAAAAGGCTCCGTGCCTACTGCAGCCGCCGCACATAATACGGCATGTCCAAGACCTTTAGCATCAGGCTGGCGGATGGCCATTAGGGTGACGTCAGAAGGCAGAATGTCCTTCACTGATTCAAGAATGGCGGTTTTTCCTTTGCGCGCCAGTTCAGCTTCAATTTCGTAATGCTTATCGAAGTGATTTTCAATGGCTTCTTTGCCGCTACGAGTAACCAGAATAATTTCTTTGATACCGGCGCGGACTGCTTCTTCTACTACCAGCTGAATAGCCGGCTTATCAACAACCGGCAACATCTCTTTTGGAATTGCTTTGCTGGCTGGCAGTACACGAGTGCCTAGTCCTGCGACTGGAATCACGGCTTTCCTGACCATTTAAAAATACTCCATTTGTAAGCGGTTTTAGCCATAGTATGCATTGTTTCAACCGCGTTAAAGAGGGTTTACGTAAAAAAAAAATAATGTTGATCTACGTTACAGAAAACGCCACGTTTAAACGGTTGTTTTAGCCGCATAAACGTACCATGTTTCTAATAACTGATTCCAGTGGGAGAATAATCGGACGATATTACAGCATGGTTGATTTCGTGATAAGGCGGCCATTAGTAGCGCTTTCCGGAGCTGTAATGATGCAGAGTTACTATGAGAAATAATATATTTCGTAGCGTCGTGCGGGTGACGGTTGATATTGACTAAGTGTGGGAGGCTTAAGGGTTTTCTAAGCGCGATCATTAACCGCTATAATCACATACAAGATTAATCTGTATTAAGGCAGGTAAACGTTACATGAACATACTCGTTACTGGTGGTGCCGGTTACATTGGAAGTCACACTGTGGTGCAGCTGCTGGATGCAGGTCATCGGGTTACGGTGCTGGATAATCTATGTAACAGCAATATCGAAGTGTTTAACAGGATTGAGCGTATTTGTGGTCAGCGTCCGAAGTTTATTGAGGGCGATATCCGTGACTCTGAATTAGTGGCTAGAACGCTTAAAGACGCCCAAATCGATTCGGTGATACATTTTGCAGGATTAAAGGCGGTCGGCGAATCTGTAGAGATGCCGATTGAGTATTATCAAAATAACGTACAAGGATCGTTAACGTTATTCGATGAGATGCGAAGGGCGGGTTGTAAACGCTTGGTATTTAGTTCGTCTGCAACGGTCTACGGCAATCCTGAGCAAGTACCTATTACAGAAAATATGCCCCTTTCGGCGACGAATCCTTACGGTCAGTCCAAATTGATGATTGAGGAGATTCTGCGAGATATCGCCGTATCAGATGATGAGTGGGAAATTGCGCTACTGCGTTACTTTAACCCGGTCGGCGCCCATCCAAGTGGTCTAATTGGTGAGGATCCTTCCGGTATCCCTAACAACCTGATGCCCTATGTTGCCCAGGTTGCTGCTGGACAGTTGCGTCAGCTGAAAGTCTTTGGTTCTGACTACGATACCGCTGATGGTACGGGGGTGCGTGACTATATTCATGTGCAAGATCTGTCTGCGGGCCACCTGAAGGCGTTGGATACACTGATGCCTGGACATGGGTGTGTGGCATATAACTTGGGGACGGGGACTGGGTATTCTGTGCTGGATGTGGTGAAAACTTTCGCAAAGATATCTGGTAAAGATATTCCTTATGAGATTGCACCACGCAGGACTGGAGATATTGCCACCTGCTTTGCTGACCCCGCATTCAGTGAAGAAAAGCTTCAATGGCGAGCAGAATTTGGTATTGAAGAGATGATTCGTGATCACTGGAACTGGCAGAAAGAAAACCCGCGCGGATTTAAGGATGTTGCCTGCTCTTTCAAATAAATAGTGTGATCATCTGGAATGTAAAAAGCCCCGATTAAGGGGCTTTTTTATGCTTCAGCGAATAAAGCTGAATCAATGGTCGTCCGCGCTAACGCTCTCACCACGGCCGATGCCGTAGTATGCGATGCCTTGCTCTTTCATTCGGATCGGATCGTATAAGTTACGACCGTCAAAGATCGCTGCAGAGGTTAACGATTCCTTGATAACCTCAAAATCAGGCGCATAGAACTCTTTCCATTCTGTACAGATAGCCAAAGCATCTGCACCTTGCAGCGCCGCTTCTTTGGTGCCTGCCAGTAACAGGTCGTTACGATTACCGTAAAGACGCTGTGCTTCGTTCATGGCTTCTGGATCAAACGCTTGTACTTTTGCTCCAGCTTCCCAGAGGGCTTCCATCAATACCCGGCTGGTTGCTTCACGCATATCATCTGTATTGGGCTTGAATGATAGACCCCATACGGCAATGGTTTTGCCTGATAAATCTGCGCCAAAATGTTTCTGCAAATTGCTGAAAATTTTAGTTTTCTGGCTGTAGTTGATTGCTTCCACTGCCTCAAGAAGGCGTGGCTGATAATCTACGCCGTGCGCGGTGCGTACCAGCGCTTGAACGTCTTTCGGGAAGCATGAGCCACCGTAACCTGCACCAGGATAAATAAAGCTGTAGCCAATACGAGAGTCTGAGCCAATGCCAACGCGTACTTTCTCAATATCCGCGCCCAGTTTTTCGGAGAGGTTTGCAAGCTCATTCATAAATGAGATTTTGGTTGCCAGCATGCAATTTGCTGCATATTTGGTCAGCTCTGCCGACCGCACATCCATAACGATCATGCGATTGCGACTACGACTGAACGGATCGTAAAGCTCGTGCATCACAGCTTCAACATCTGGATTGTCTGTACCAATAACAATACGGTCAGGCTTCATGCAGTCTTCAATTGCAGAGCCTTCTTTCAGAAATTCCGGGTTGGAAACGACATCAAATGTTAAATCAGAACCACGCTCGGTAAGCGTTGCTTGGAGCTGAGCTGAAACTCGATCGGCTGTTCCGACAGGGACCGTCGATTTATCAACAACAATGCGAGGTTCGTTCATGTACGTCGCGATGGTCTTAGCAACGGCCAAAACGTACTTAAGGTCCGCTGAACCGTCTTCATCCGGTGGTGTGCCTACGGCAATAAATTGCACCTTCCCGTGTTCTACACCTTTTTGCGCATCCGTGGTGAAGTGTAGGCGACCTGCAGCATAGTTTTTCTCAACCAGCGGTGTCAGGCCAGGCTCATAAATTGGAATTATTCCCTGTTTCAGATTGCTAATCTTGGCTTCATCAACGTCAACGCAGACTACTTCATGACCCAACTCCGCAAAGATGGTGGCCTGCACTAAGCCAACGTATCCAATACCAAAAACTGTAACTTTCATTCTATTTCCTTAACAACGACAAAGGTGTGAAGGCCATGCCTCTACAGACGCGAAACCATATTTAAATTCGACAGAGGATCAAAACTATATCTGTACCCGTCTCAACGTATTTGCATATATTCTACGGTTGTAGTCCTGTCTGCAAGTGAGAAAAGCCAAGATATTGATCTAGCGTATCACTTCAAATTACCAGCTGCATGTTTAAATTCTATGTCATGTTACGTCGGACGGAGTTAAATAATCGAATGAAAATTCATTAAAT
>JAGSHA010000138.1 GCA_023954795.1 Oceanospirillaceae bacterium
AACCATAGAAAACATCAGTCTGGGCATCAGCGTAGTTGACCAGCAGATGCGCTTAGTGGCCTGGAACCGCCCCTACGTAGAGATGTTCGATTACCCCGAAGGTCTGATCTGTGTCGGGCGACCGATTGAGGAAGTATTCCGCCACAATGCCATCAAGGGCGAATATGGCCCGGGCGATATAGAAACCCAGGTAAAAAAACGTTTAGAAGTTCTGCGCTCCAGCCAACCGCATAGCTACGAACGCTTCCGACCGGACGGCACCGTATTGGATGTACGTGGCAATCCCATGCCCAATGGCGGTTATGTGAATACCTACATGGATATCACTGACCACAAACAGATAGAGGAAGCGCTGCGTGAAAGCGAGCAGAACATCCGTATCTATACCGACAACGTGCCGGTTCTGATCGCCTATCTGGACCCCAATCGTCGCTATCTGTTCGTCAACAAAGCGTATGCGTCTACCTTTGACCTGGATCGCCACAATATTTCCGGCCAGCCCTGCTACAAAGTACTGCCGGAAGATGAATACGAACTACGTACGCCGTATATCCGGGAAGCGCTGACAGGAGAGCGTCAGCGCTTCGAAACTCTTCTGCCCACCAAAGACGGCAGCATCCGTTACGCCGAAGTAACCTATATTCCACACATCGGTGAATACGGTGACGTGCTGGGTTATTTCACCCTTTATCAGGATATTACGGAACGCCGACTGGCTGAGCAGGCCCTACAGGAAACCAACGAAACACTGGAACAACGGGTTAGAGAGCGGACACATGCCCTCTCGGTTGTGAACAAAGAACTGCGTAAGGAAAACACAATCCGCTCACTGATGGAGGACGAACTACGTCAGGCTAAGTCCGACGCAGAGGCAGCCAACCTGGGTAAAACTCGATTCCTCGCGGCCGCCAGTCACGATCTGCTTCAACCACTCAATGCTGCGCGCCTGTTCTCCTCCGCTTTAGCTCAAAAAAGCCACAGTGACGAAACCCGACAGCTTGTGGATAATCTGGACGGCTCACTGAAAGCAGCCGAAGAGCTTATCACCGCAATTTTGGACATATCCAAGCTCGATGCGGGCGCGCTGGAACCTTCCATCACAGATTTCTGCGTAAGCGATCTATTCAGCACGTTGTCGGTAGAATTCACCGCCATGGCCGTGGACAAATCCCTCAAATTCCGCTGCCACCCCTGCAAACTAGTTGTCCGCTCAGATCAACAGATGCTGCGCCGTATACTGCAGAACTTCCTTTCCAATGCGATTCGCTACACCCAGAACGGCGGCATTTTATTAGGCTGCCGTAAACGCGGAAACAAACTGCGTTTCGAAGTATGGGACACCGGCGTAGGCATTCCACAAAATAAACTCAAAGAGGTGTTTGAGGAATTCCGACGCATCGACAATCCAAAACACTCTCAAGTTCAAGGACTTGGATTGGGACTCGCCATCACTGAACGCATCGCACGCATGCTGGAGCACCGCCTGCGCGTACGCTCCTGGCCAACAAAAGGTACTGTATTCAGCGTCGAGGTTCCGCTGGGCGTCGCCGAAAATGCTGTTAAACAGAAACCAGAAAACCGGGGCTGGATACGCAGCAAAGGTCTTAACGGTATACGCGTCCTGGTAATTGATAACGAGCCGAAAATACTGGAAGGAATGAGCGCACTGCTTGGCGGCTGGTCCTGCGAGGTTGCCGTGGCTATTTCAGGCAATGAAGCGATTGCCCGCATTCAGGAGGAACATTTTGAACCTGACATTATTTTGGCGGATTACCATCTGTCAGAAACAGATACCGGGGTCAACGCACTCAAAGAGATACAAATACTCACTGATCGCGAAATACCTGCCATCGTCATCACTGCAGACCGAACTGAAGAGGTTAAAATTGAAATTGCCTCAGCGGGTGCCCAGCTGCTAACAAAACCGATCCGGCCTGCCGCACTGCGCGCCATTATCAACAAACTCATCGCCAATGCCCGTGCGCTGGCAACGGAATAAATACAGGCACAAAAAAAGGTGCCATCAGGCACCTTTTACAATCGATCCGAGTTTAAGCGGTATTTACTCTACATCCGTCTTCGGTGGCTCTACACCAAGACGCTGAGCAGCGATTACAGCCTGAGTACGGCTGTGCACACCTAACTTACGCAAAATAGCGGTTACATGGGCCTTAATGGTTGCTTCAGAAACATTCAGTTCATAAGCAATCTGCTTGTTCAACAAGCCTTCGGTTAGCATCGTCAGTACACGGAACTGCTGTGGTGTAAGGGCGGCCAAAGCAACTGCAAACTTCTGATCTTCTTCGCTTACATCACCCAAATTGTCCGCAACTTCTTGCGGCAACCACTCTTCTCCTTCGAGTACAGCCTTAATCGCGTCGGAGATAGTTTCCAGTGGTGAGGATTTCGGGATAAAACCAGACGCACCATAATCAAGCGCGCGCTTCATAACATATGGCTGCTCACTACCTGATACAACAACCACTGGAATCCCCGGATTCTGTCCTCGTAAGAACACCAACCCAGAAAAGCCATTCGTACCCGGCATATGAATATCCAGCAACACCAGATCTGCGTCAGGATTCTGATCTACTGCTTCCTGAACCGCCGCCAAAGAATCAGCTTCTACTGTTGCCACACCTGGCACGGCCTGTGCCACTGCCTGCTTCAACGCTGCTCGAAACAGCGGATGATCATCAGCAATAATTATTTTTTGTGCTAGCTGCATGCGTTTACTACCCCCCTCTTGCACCTCTGACAGTGCAAGTTCCTGTACTGCAACTTAATCCCGGCTCCATCATAACACCGTTAATACAAAAACTCCCACCAGGCAAAACCGGGTGGGAGTTTCAAGTATCAGGCTATCAGGAAGGATTAGCCTTTACGGTTCATTCGATTTTCGATCAGATCATCAACAACCGTTGGATCAGCCAGTGTGGAGGTATCACCCAGCGCACCGAAATCGTCTTCAGCGATTTTACGCAGGATACGACGCATGATTTTACCGGAACGGGTTTTTGGCATACCTGGCGCAAACTGAATCAGATCTGGAGATGCGATTGGACCGATCTCAGAACGCACGTGCATGCGCAGCTCTTTCAACAGCTCATCAGACTGCTCAAAGCCAGACTGCAGGGTTACATAAACATAGATACCCTGACCCTTCACATCGTGTGGATAGCCCACTACAGCCGCCTCAGCAACCGCTTCATGTGCAACCAGCGCAGATTCAACCTCTGCAGTACCCATACGGTGACCCGATACGTTGATTACGTCATCAACTCGACCGGTGATCCAGTAGTAACCGTCTTCATCACGACGCGCACCATCACCCGTGGTGTAAACACCTTTGTAGGTAGAGAAGTACGTCTGGATAAAGCGTTCATGATCGCCCCAGATTGAACGACTCTGACCAGGCCAGGAATCTTTCAGTACCAGGTTGCCATCAACAGCACCTTCCAGCTCCTTACCTTCTGCATCCAGCAACGCAGGCTGTACACCGAAGAATGGACGGGTAGCAGAACCCGGCTTAGTTGCAGTCGCACCTGGCAGAGGCAGGATCATCATGCCGCCAGTTTCTGTCTGCCACCATGTATCAACGATTGGGCAACGACCCTGACCGATAATACGGTGATACCATTCCCACGCTTCCGGGTTGATCGGCTCACCTACAGAACCCAGGATACGCAGGGTAGACAGGTCAGAATCACCCAGTACATCTTCACCCTGCTGCATCAGTGCACGAATTGCAGTTGGTGCGGTGTAGAACTGGTTAACTTTATGCTTCTCGATAACACGACCGAAACGGCTGTTATCCGGGTAGCTAGGCACACCTTCAAACATCAGAGAGGTGCCGCCGTTCGCCAATGGTCCGTATACGATGTAGCTGTGACCGGTTACCCAACCCACATCCGCTGTACACCAGTAGATGTCACCTTCTTTGTAATCGAAAGCGTATTCATGCGTCATGGACGCATACACCATGTAACCGCCGGTGGTGTGTTTCAGGCCTTTTGGCGCACCGGTTGAACCAGAGGTGTACAGAATGAACATTGGCGCTTCTGCTTCCATCTCTTCTGCAGCGCAATCTGCAGAAGCTTCAGCCACCAGGTCTTCATACCAAACATCAACACTGTCGTTCCAAGCAACGTCTTTGTCGACGCGCTTAACAACGATCACACTGTTAACACACTCTTTCGCCGCACCATTCTGCAAGGCTTTATCAACGTTCTCTTTCAGAGGAACAGACTTGCCCGCACGCAGAGAGTAGTTTGAAGTCACAACCACTTTGGAGTTTGCACCTTCGATACGCGCCGCCAGCGCTTCCGGAGAGAAACCCCCGAAAACGATAGAGTGCACAGCACCGATACGGGTACATGCCAGCATGGCAACCGCAGCTTCAGGGATCATTGGCATGTACAGGGTAACAACATCACCCTTTTCAACGCCGCGTGCTTTCAGAGCATTGGAGAACTTACATACGCGCTCGTGCAGGTCACGGTAAGTAATATTTTCAGATTCGCTAGGGTCATCACCTTCCCAGATGATCGCTACCTGATCACCGCGAGTTTCCAGGTGGCGGTCCAGACAGTTGTAAGATGCGTTCAGCGTACCGTCTTCGAACCAGCGGATATCAACATTGTGCGGATCAAAGGAAGTGTTCTTAACTTTCGTGTACGGCTTAAACCAATCCAGACGCTTACCGGCTTCGCCCCAGAATGCATCCGGGTCGTTTACAGACTGCTCGTACATCGCCAGATACTTATCGTTATCGATGTGAGCTTCCGCTGCAATTTCAGGAGAAACTGGATATACCTTTTCTTCACTCATCGTGATGCCCTTAGCTGTAAATTATTTTAATTCTTGGAATCCGTTAGCCCTTTTTTAGACCTGATATACAGCATCAGGTCCTTATACTTCTTATTAAGGCGTTTCGTGTGTCCGTTAACTGGTAAGTTTTATACCCGTACGGCACTCACCGCCTGAATTAGACATTGGTCTATCCGGCCTAAGACATTGGTCTTGGTTAGGTTTTCAGCCGCCCTCAAGGGCAACCATACAAGGTCCTTAAACAGAGCTGATCTTGCCGCTAAATACCTTATCAGGCCGTTAAATCCACAACTTCCTTGCGCCTTAAACCCTCGAAAAGTGCAATTCCCTAAACAGCCCTACTTTCCAAGCAATCTATCAAGATCCAGACCCGCTTCGCGCATACGGGCTAATTTGTAACGTAATGTTCGGGGACTGATCCCCAAGTTTTCCGCAGCCGTTTTACGGCTTCCGCCCGTTGCTTTGAGCGCATCAATAATCAGCTGAAATTCATGCTGCTGGAGATCAGCCCCGAGCTGATTGTTATCATCCGCGTCAACGTCTGCTTCAGTATCCTCGAACTGATCACACAGTTCGGAAGTGACCGAATCAGGATTGAGTAATAAGTCGGTCGCACTGATTGCCGTACCGGCCTGCATGATCAGCGCACGCTGTACAACATTATCCAGCTCGCGAACATTGCCCGGCCAGTTATGCAGCGTCAGCGCCTGCTGTGCATCCGGACTGAACGATGCAAGAGCCCGTCCCATCTTGGTACAGTATTTCGCTAACAACCGATCGGCCAAAGGGACAATATCGGCTCGCCGCTCACGTAGAGGCTTCCACTGCAACGGAAAGACATTCAGACGGTAATATAAATCTTCGCGGAACTTGCCATCCGTCACATAGGTTTCGAGCTTCCGGTTGCTGGTCGCCAACACACGCACATCCAGCTTGATCAGCTTACGTCCGCCTAACCGTTCAACTTCCTGCTCCTGCAACACGCGCAATAACTTGGCCTGTAAGCCCTGATCCATCTCACTGATCTCATCAAGCAACAGGGTTCCGCCATTGGCTTGCTCAAACTTACCCGGGGTGGCCGCATAGGCACCGGTAAACGCACCTTTCTCATAACCAAACAGTGTCGCTTCCAGCATATTCTCAGGAATCGCAGCACAATTAATCGCTACAAAAGGCGCTTTACGGCGAGACGAGTGGCGGTGAATATATTGCGCCAGCACTTCCTTACCCGTCCCGGATTCACCGGTAATCATCACGGTCGAATCACTCGCGGCCACACGGCGCGCCAGCTGGAGCAGTTGTTTACTGCTGGTTTCGTCAGCAACCGGCTCTTCTGCCTCTTCAGTACTCAGGGAGCCCTGTGCATAACGCCGCACGGCTTCCACCAGTGCCTGCGCCTCAAACGGCTTCATCAGGTAGTCAACCGCGCCCGCCTGTATGGCCTCAACCGCCTTATGCACCTGTCCGAAAGCCGTAATCAGCATGACAGGCAAACCCGGCTGCAACTGCTTAATCCGCTCAAGCAACGCATGACCGTCAATCCCCGGCATATTAACGTCGGTCACGACCATCTCCACATGAGTTTCAGCCAACAAACTCAGCGCGGCCTCACCACTTTCTGCCGCCACATATTCAAAACCGGCTAATTCAAGGGTGTCACAGAGCGCTTCTCGCAACGCGCTGTCATCTTCAACAATCAGAATTCGGGCTGTCATATACTCTATCTACCGCTATACCACTCAACCAGCCGACTGCGCTGGCATAATTATTGACGCCGTTGTTCCTTCACCCAGCGACGACTGAAGCTCGAACTGACCGTGATGGGCCATCGCCACAACCTGAGCAACCGCCAGACCCAGTCCGGTTCCGTGGGACTTGGTTGTATAAAATGGTTCCATCGCCCGACTCAGCGTTTCGTCATTCATCCCCGGCCCGTGATCCTCTACATTGATAGACAGGCTCCCATTATCAGCAGACAAAGACAGCGTAAGTTCCGCCCCCTCACCACAAGCCTGCAATGCATTCTCAACCAGATTAATAATCGCCCCTAACAATGCATCTTTGTTGCACTGGATGGATAATCCCGGCGCCTTGTTAATACAGTCACAATCCGCATCAAACGACGTTAACGGCACATCCAGCTGATCCTCAATATCACTGAACAACTGTTCCGTCGTGAGCTGATCATCCAGCCGGGTTTCAGCACGCGCAAACACCAGCATATCCCTCACCTGCTTTTCGAGATGAGTCAGACGGGATTTCACTTTAGCAGTAAATTTGGTGCGCTGCTCAAGGGTGATATCGGTTCGCGACAGATGATCAACGTACAACAAGGCGGCCGATAAAGGCGTACGAATTTGATGAGCCAACGATGCCATCATCCGTCCCATCTCGGACAAGCGCTGATAGTGAGACAAACGATCCTGCAGCAATCGTGTTTCCGTCAGATTGGTCAGGAGCACCAGTTGTCCCGGCTCGTTATCCATCGCTCGTGTTGCCAGACTGACCCGCCGCCCATCGTGTAATGAGACCTCATGACCATCATCACTGCGCGGCGCGAAGCAACGCTGAATCACTGCGATCCATAACTCACCGCGCAACTGGCTTCCCAACAACTCCTCCGCGGCCGGGTTACAGTCGGAGATCACACCGTCCCCGCCAATCTGGATAACACCTGCCGGAAGAAGATCAAGCAACTGACGCATTTTGGAGGCCAGCCGTTTGGACTCGTCCGACTCCGCCTGACGCTCTTTTTCTAACTGCTGTTCCAGCTGCAAAACTTGTGTTTCTAGTTCGGCAATTCGAGCTTCAGCCGCAACCAACTTATCCATCAATCATTATTTCCGCTGAATGCCATACTTACGCATTTTCTCAACCAATGTGGTCCGACGTACCTGCAACTTTTCGGCAGCGCGTGCGACAACACTCTCACAACTATTCAGGGCCTGCTCACTCAAAGCCCGCTCCTGTTGCTCTAAATACACTTTCATATTCAGGCCGCTTTCCGGCAACAGGCACTCACCGGAAGTGGCAAGATCCGCTGCCGGATGCTCC
>JAGSHA010000402.1 GCA_023954795.1 Oceanospirillaceae bacterium
AACAAAGCAGCCATCGGTCCAGGTTTTCTTCCACAACAGGCTTTCACTGGCATCCTCATTACAAGTATCCAGCCCCGCTTCGTAGTATCCGTTAGCGCCACCGGCAAAGGCGGGCAAAGAGATGGAAGGGGTTTCGTCCAGGTATTCTTCCGCTTGCAACAGTGCAGCTTCTGCAGCCTCAAAGGCAGCCTGACGGTCACGCAGGTTAAACACCATCTTTTCTTCTAAGCTGGTTACCTCGATCCCGGCCATGCCAATCAGCGTCATAGCTAACAGCAATACCATGGCAACAATTAATACCGATCCCCGCTGCTTATTTTCCATGATCACAGCACCCGGTTACGCAACGTGATGGTCGACGTGAAAACCTTACGCAGACGGTTATCATCCGGTGTAATCTCTTCACCTTCGAGCATGTAACTTTGCGGAGAACTGGTGATATTGTCCTCCAAACTGCGCATTAGAAGACTGACCCGTACTGCAACAACATCGGCTTCAGACGCGTTACAGTCAGCAGGCACATTGCTGTAGCAGTCAGCGGTATCATCAGCGTTGGTATCAAAACCCAGCATGATCTGCAGGCTTTCGACACCCTCAACCATCTCCTGATTGGAAAGACCTGCAACACCTGCCGTGCTACTGATGGCTGAGCGATAAAGTGCGGGCTGTCCGAAGTCATTATCCTGCACGAAGTAACGGTAACTTTTTAGTAATTGGATGACCGTACCCTGATTCCAACCGTCATACTCGGTACCATTGGTCGATGCGCAATCGACAGGAATCCCCAGACCTTTCGTACAATTACCGGGTTGAGCACTGCCCTCACCTTCATTACTGCTATGAACAATACGCTCAATATTGAGGTTATTGTTGGTATTGGTCATCTGGAAGATCGCCATATGACTACAGTCCGATGCGACCAGTACGTCGCCCTTGGTAAAGGTATGGTCTTCACTGCAGAAGAAAAACTCCGCATCCGTATCATCTAAATCCACGACACAAGTATTTTCGGTGTCGGCAAACTTAACCGTAATGGAATCTGAGGCAGGAGGATCTGATTCGCTGGCAGCGGCACCGCCATTACTAAAACTCAGCGGTTTATACCAGTCTGTACCACTATACAGAGCATCGTCATCGTTAAGCACATTGGCGATGCCATTCTCATACAGGTCATGTTCTTTACACCCCCAATAACCTGCCATACGCAGATCATGGCTGATAAAATCAACGGAAAAACGCGCGTTTTCCTGCAACTTTGCCAGTTCGCTCTGCATACTGTAGGTCACACGGCTCCCCACAAACATCTGCACAACCGCCGCCATCAATATCAAGCCGATCACCAGCGAGATCATTAGCTCAATCAGAGAGAGACCCTGCTGATATTTTTTCCCGCATCCTTTCCGCTGCTTCATATTTCCGCACTCAAGGCTATTATCTTAATATCGTCATCATCGTTGTCTGATTCCTTCTCATTTTTATAGTGGGAGTCGCTCCACCAGACGTAGATAACAACCGGGTCACTCTGAACGACATTGCCGGAACACAGAGCATCCAGATCATCGACCTTATCTTCAGAAAACCCCTTACGAATTTCAACTTTACGGGTAACGCAGCCACCACCGCCCGCCACCTCCTGCTGGAGATTGAAGCGCCAGTTATTGAGATCATAGGTCGCCAGATCAGAGGTGCTGCAGGATGCTTTATCACAGGATGTATCGATCCCATCGACATCAACGGGGGCACCAAAGTAATCCCCATCGCTGACACCCGGGGTATTGGCCCGCATCCGGCCAACAATATCCTGTGCTGAGATGAATACCTGACTGCGCACATAGGCATTCTGATTCTGCTTCAACGCGCTGATCTGCAGGCCCGCCATCCCCAGCAATCCCAGCGAGATCACCAGCAACGCCACCAGCACTTCAATCAGGGTATAACCGCGTTCAGCCGTCGCCACAAACGGTATCTTCATCACTATCCCTATCCCATGATCTGACCCGACCGGTTGCTGACACACGAACATACCGCTGGATCGTTGAACTATCGCCATCATCAACGGTAAAGCAGGTAGCATCATCTCCACTGATCTGACCATCAATATCAAAGGTAATATTCCTGTCTCCTGCAAGCGTCATACCTTGATCAGGCCCTTCTTCAACACGTATAGCGGCGCCCCCAGTAATTAAGGCCCAGCCATTTGTCCAAGCATCACCGCAGGTATCTATATTGGCTGTATTTAGCGGACACACAGTGATGCTGGCGCGACGACTGATCGCTTCTGAACGGGCCAGAGACATACTGGAAACCAGCCGATTCTGAAGCGCATCCATACCACTCTCACGCATAAAAGAGCCAAAGTTCGGTACCGCAACGGTCATCAATATTGCGAGGATCGCCAGCGTGATCATTAACTCGACCAGCGTAAACCCCCTGCAATATCCCGCTTTAATATGTTCTGTACCTTCCATATTTGGAAATAACCGTCCCATGATTCTATTCGTACCAACTTGAAATACTGCCGATGTTAATCGGTATTTATTATCAGTAGCTGACAAAACGCGATGAATTAAAAGCTAATGAAACCACCACTCAATAAATATGCCATGACAACGCGATAAAACTGATCAATATTAATACAGTTTTATAGGTCGTTAATAGTATTAAACTGGCTTAAACATCGCGGCAAGATGACGCATGTCGGTGTTACACGACTATCGTAGAAGAGAGCTGGTATAAAGATGAGTATAAAGCCCACAAGCATGGCCGTGAGCCTTATTAACAGATCCCTCTGACAGTGGTAAAGCCAACATCCTTGTTACGGCCACATACTGTAGTTCGGCTATCAGTTTAACTGAATCCAGGACTGACGCCCCAGTTTATCCCCACTGGATTCACGTACGGTTTCAACCGCACCACTGGAGCCGGAGAAATACTTCAGCTCTTTGGTACCGGTAGAGATCACCGCCGGTGTTTTTACAATACCCACCGTAGATTTACGTCCGGATACAGGCACAGTGACTTCTGAAGCCTGACCTCCATTTTCAGAGATAGTAACGGTCACAAAGTCAGATGAATTAATCACCGTATCATCGTTCACATCAAATGGAGAGACCGTAAGACGCGATCCATTTTCATAATCCAGTTCCATTAGCCAACTACTGCCGCCAAATTCACAGGGCTCAGTATCCGGCGACAGCGTGGTGAAGATAATACGCCCCCCCCGCACAATGGGATTGGCAACCACACGTTCTCCGACATAACTGCTGGAGTCCATATCCAGATACCAACCATCGTTTGCAGTGTAATCAACCTGGGTATTGCTGGTCACCCGATAATCGGTATCGCTAGCAGCCACATAAAATTCGGTGAGAATATCTTGTGTCTGCAATGCACTGCGATTAGTGACGGCGGAGCCGTTATC
>JAGSHA010000272.1 GCA_023954795.1 Oceanospirillaceae bacterium
CGTATATCTCTGCTGACCAGCCTCAGACGTACACCGCAGGTTCCCACCCCATTGTAGGGTTGCCTTCAGGCGACCAGGCAGGCGCCAGCGTGCCTTCTGACACTTCACTGATTTCATGCGGGATCTGTCCGCGCTTCTTCGAAACGCCGGTCGTCTAAAGACGACCCTACAAAAGGTCTTATGACCAGCCTATCGTTCGGTTACAACAGGCCCCACAAGGTGTCGAATACAATCTTCTGAGCCGCCGCAACCTCTGCTGAATCGATTACAACGGCCGTAGGATAGTTTTCTGAGGCCAGTGAAATAATGGCACACTTTGGTGGGTAAACCGCGATATAAGCGGCATCAACGGGGCCTTCGGTACGGATCCACTTACGTTCAGATAACTCGGCATCCTCACCGCCCTCTCCAATCGCAATAACACGGACCCCAATACCTTTCTGGATACGTTGGTTTGTAAAGTTGGGGAAGGGTCTGTAAAGGTGGGGGCGAATAGGTTTGGAGGAGAATACGCAGTACTCTCTCTGTTGTTGGGTTGATACTGTGTTCAATATATCTTTGAGCACCAACTCGATGCCTGCATCCCCTTCATAAAACTGGACGTTTGCGGCGCTGAAATCAGGCCGAAGGTGATTCAGGTCAGGAATAACTCTGCTTTTGAGTTGTTCGATAGCACTGTTTAAAGATTGTCTTTTTTCCTCTGCCATTTGTAAAAGGACGTCGGGATCCCGTGGTGCAAAATAGCGACGCTTACCTTTGGGGAGGTACGTGACGACACCTTTAAGCTGCATCTCCTTTAGACATTCGTAGGCCGTACCACGGTTAATACCGGCTTGCTCGGCGATATTGCGAATTGAGCTGGGGCCCAATGTCAGTAGGGTACGGTAAAGGATAACTTCTCGGTGAGAGAGGCCTAACTGTTCAAAAATTTTATCATTCATTTTGTCAATTTTTGTATGACAACCTGTATTGCAATCAGTGTGGATTAATTTAAAGTGCAATCAATCTTAGATACAAGTACTTATTTCTAATTGGGTCTGCGGACCAAGGAACATTTCTTACTCATGTCAGTTGATGTCGTTATTCTAGCTGCCGGCCAGGGCAGCCGTATGAAGTCTGCTTTACCTAAAGTTTTACATTCAGTGGGTGGTAAAGCGATGGTGCAGCATGTGATCGATAATGCCAGCAGTCTGGAAGACGCTGCGATCCACGTTGTCATTGGCCACGGTGCCGAAAAGGTACGTGAAACGCTTGCCGCTCAACCGGTTCAGTTTGCGCTTCAAGAGCAGCAACTGGGTACTGGCCATGCAGTCGCACAGGCGATGCCTAACGTATCAGGCGATAGCACGGTGTTGGTGCTGTACGGTGATGTACCGCTGACAAGCGCTGCCACCATGCAGGAGTTGGTCGAGATTGCAGAATCCGGTGACTTTGGCTTGCTAACGGTGGACCTTCAGGATCCTACTGGTTACGGCCGTATCGTCCGTGATGATGCGGATAATGTTATCGCCATTGTTGAACATAAAGATGCTAGTGATGCTCAGCGTGAAATTCGCGAGGTGAACACGGGGATTCTTGCAGTATCGGCCAGTCAGTTAAATGACTGGTTACCTCAGCTGTCTTCTGAGAATGTTCAGGGTGAGTACTATCTGACTGACATTATCGCTATGGCAGCGAATCAGGGTTTAGCGATTAAAGCGATTCAGCCGAATACAGAACAGGAAGTTCAGGGTGTGAACAACCGAGTGCAGTTGGCTGAACTGGAACGCTGGTTCCAACTTCGTAACGCCGAGCAATTGATGCTCAATGGCGCGACGTTGGCTGATCCTGCGCGCGTTGATGTGAGGGGCACTGTCACACAAGGCAACGATATCTGGATTGACGTTAACGTCGTACTGGAAGGCGACGTATATATCGGGAACAACGTCCGTATCGAGTCTAACTGTGTTATCCGTAACAGCCGTATCGGTGACGGTACGGTGATCAAAGCGAATTCCCATCTTGAAGAGGCAGTTGTTGCCGAGAACTGCGATGTCGGTCCTTACGCGCGTTTGCGTCCGGGTACCGAACTGGCGAACAAAGCCAAGGTCGGTAACTTCGTAGAGACCAAAAAGGCGCTGATCGGCGAAGGCTCTAAAGTGAACCATCTGACGTATGTTGGCGATGCCAAGCTCGGTAAAAATGTAAACGTAGGCGCAGGTACAATTACCTGCAATTACGATGGAGTGAACAAATCACTGACCGAAATCGGTGATGGTGCTTTTATCGGTTCGAATAGCTCTCTGGTCGCGCCAGTCAATGTGGGCGCAGGGGCGACGATAGGTGCAGGTTCAACCATCACTAAAGCGGTAGACGACGACCAGCTGGCAGTAGCTCGTGGAAAACAAATCAACCTGAGCAACTGGCAGCGTCCGGTTAAAAAGAGCTAAGGAGAGGCATCTATGTGTGGCATCGTTGGCGCTGTAGCAGCGCGTCCAATTTCTGAAATTTTGCTGGAAGGGCTGCGTCGTCTCGAATATCGCGGTTACGATTCTGCCGGCATGGCGGTCTGGAATGGCGAAGCAATCGACCGCCGTCGTCGTACCGGTAAAGTCCAATCGCTGGCGGATGCACTGGCAGAGCAGCCTTTGCCGGGTAGTTTGGGTATCGCACATACGCGTTGGGCGACTCACGGTAAACCACTCGAAAAAAACGCGCATCCGCATATGTCGACGGAGCGTGTAGCTGTCGTGCATAACGGTATCATCGAGAACTTCGAAGTCCTGAAACGTGAATTGAGCGACAAAGGTTTTGCCTTCACTTCCGATACGGATACTGAGGTTATCGCACACCTGATTAATGATCGGCTGAACAATGGCGAAGAATTACTGGATGCCGTCCGTAACAGTGTTGCGCGTCTGGAAGGTGCTTTTGCGCTGGGTGTGGTAGAAAAAAATCATCCTGATCGTCTGATAGCTGCGCGTCAGGGGAGCCCGCTGGTGATCGGTGTTGGTATTGGTGAGAACTTTATTGCATCCGATCAGCTGGCGTTGTTACCGGTTACAGACCGCTTTATCTTTTTGGACGAAGGCGACTTTGCGTGTCTGACGACAGACGATATCGCTATTTGGGATGCGAATTCGCAGCCTGTAGAGCGCGACGTCCACCAATACGAACACAGTGTCTCTGCCGCCGATAAAGGTGAGTTCAAGCACTACATGCTGAAAGAGATCTACGAGCAGCCAACCGTTGTCAAAGCGACGATGGAAGGTCGTTTGGCAAATGGCCGGTTGTTGGAACAAGCCTTCGGGGCGGGCGCATCCGAGATTTTTGATCAGGTTAAGCAAGTACAAATTATCGCATGTGGTACCAGCTATCATGCGGGTTTGGTGGCGAAGTACTGGATCGAAGAACTGGTCGGTATACCGTGTTTGGTCGAAGTGGCGAGCGAGTTCCGATATAGAACTGTGGTATTGCCGGAAGGTACTTTATTCCTGAGTATTTCTCAGTCAGGTGAAACCGCAGATACATTGGCGGCGCTGCGTGAGGTCAAAGACAAGGTATTGGCCAGTCTGACGGTATGTAACGTACCGGGTAGCTCGTTGGTGCGCGAATCTGACATCTGCCTGATGACCAATGCCGGTCCTGAGATTGGGGTCGCTTCAACCAAAGCGTTCACAACTCAGTTGGTGGCTTTGATGCTGACCACTCTGGCGTTAGGTCGTCGTCATGGTCTGAGTGAAGAAAAAGAAGTCGAGATCGTATCCGCGCTGCAAACTTTACCCGAATTGTTGGAAGAGTCTTTGGCGATGGCTGCGGATATCGAGGTGATGTCTGCGGCGTTTGCTGAAAAGCAGCACAGCTTGTTTCTGGGACGTGGCCCGTTGTACCCCGTCGCGATGGAAGGTGCTCTGAAGTTGAAAGAGATCTCTTACATCCATGCTGAGTCTTATCCTGCCGGTGAGCTGAAACATGGCCCTCTGGCACTGGTCGATAAGGATATGCCGGTTGTGACGGTAGCGCCCAAAAATGGCATGCTGGATAAACTTAAAGCCAATCTGCAAGAAGTTCAGGCACGAGGCGGAGAGTTGTTTGTGTTCGCCGGTGATAGTAATGAGCTAAAGCAGGAAGAGGGCGTTCACGTTCTTCAGGTGCCTGAGGTACCCGCGATACTCGAAGCCATTGTCTACACCATACCGCTGCAGCTGCTTTCCTACTATGTGGCTGTATTGAAAGGTACGGATGTGGATCAGCCACGTAACTTGGCTAAATCGGTCACTGTCGAATAACCTGAGTGGCCTTTGTACTTTATGTTTATTCAGAAATAGCGGCTTAGGCCGCTATTTTTTTCAGGGATAAATCATCGAGTCATGTCAGTATTGTCCCGCTGATGGATACTAAACGTCTCCAAATACCGGATGCGCCGTTAATGATCAATCAGTTACACTGCCCAAAATAACTCTAATAATCACTGGGATATGCCGCGAATTGGATCACGGATGCCTATTGTGGAGGTGTTATGAACGACACGGTTACTAATTTTGCTATCAACTTTATCGCTTTTTCCGGTGCCATGTTGCTATTGCTGGTTGTCGGAGGAATTGTTGCTGCTCTGGTGATTTATCAGGTTGATAAACATCAGACTAAACAAGCGATTCGTCGTAACTATCCGCTAGTCGGACGATTCCGTTATCTGTTTGAGCATGTCGGCGAGTTCTTTCGTCAATACTTCTTCGCGATGGATCGGGAAGAGATGCCATTTAACCGAGCACAGCGGTCCTGGGTTTATCGTGCGGCTAAAAATGTCGATAACATGGTAGCGTTTGGC
>JAGSHA010000186.1 GCA_023954795.1 Oceanospirillaceae bacterium
AACTACATCGCCAGTGTGGGGAACTTGTCTCGCTGGCTGGCAGAGCAGGCGGAAGGGCTGGGTGTTGAGGTATTTCCGGGGTTTTCTGCGGCCGAGGTACTGTATAACGATGACGGGAGTGTCAAAGGTATTGCCACGGGTGATATGGGCATCGGTATGAACGGCGAGCAGAAAGATGGTTATATGCCGGGCATGGAATTGCATGCGAAATACACGGTGTTCTCCGAAGGCTGCCGTGGGCATCTGGGTAAACAGCTGAACGAACAGTTCCAGTTGAATAGCGACGCCGATGCGCAGCATTACGGGCTGGGCATTAAAGAGCTTTGGGATATCGATCCGGCGTTACATCAGCCTGGTTTGGTATTACACGGCGCGGGTTGGCCGCTGAGCGGCAATACCAGCGGTGGCTTCTTTCTGTACCACACCGATAACAATCAGGTCGTTGTGGGATTGATTGTCGACCTGAACTACGACAACCCGTATGTCAGCCCGTTTGATGAGTTCCAGACTATGAAGCATCACCCGGTGCTGAAGCAGTATCTGGAGGGCGGTACACGTATCTCCTACGGTGCCCGTGCGATTACAAAAGGTGGCCTGAATGCACTGCCGAAGATGACCTTTCCCGGCGGATTGCTGGTGGGCTGTGATGCGGGCACGCTGAATTTCTCCAAAATCAAAGGTACGCATACCGCGATGAAATCGGGCATGCTGGCGGCCGAAGCGATCTTTGACGCTATCGTTAATGGCTGTGAGGGTGGTAAAGAACTTACAGGTTACATCGACCGCTTTGAGTCCTCCTGGCTGTATGATGAGCTGTACCGCAGTCGTAACTTTGGTCCGGCGCTGCATAAGATGGGACCGATCATGGGCGGTGCATTTAACTTCGTTGATCAGAACCTGTTTAAAGGCAAGCTTCCCTTTACCCTGCACGACAATCACGAAGACTATGCTCAGCTTAAACCTGCCAGTGAGTTTACGCCGATCTCCTATCCAAAACCTGATGGCAAGATCAGCTTCGATAAACTGTCTTCGGTATTTTTGTCCAACACCAATCACGAAGAAGACCAGCCCTGTCATCTGCAGTTGGCTGATTCAGATATCCCGCTCACCCAAAATTTGCCAACCTATGCAGAACCGGCGCAGCGCTTCTGTCCGGCTGGGGTATATGAAGTGATCGAAGAGGAGGGTAATCCGCGCTTCCAGATCAATGCGCAAAACTGCCTGCATTGTAAAACCTGTGACATTAAAGACCCGGCGCAAAATATCCGTTGGGTGACACCTGAAGGGATGGGCGGGCCTAACTACCCGAATATGTAAGGTACGCGTGAAATGTGGCTGGGCCATGTTTGGTCTGCCCCAACCACATTTTTACCTCTTGCCATCGCTGCAACTTTATTACGCGCATAACAATAGGCTCAAAAGGTCATGGTGGTAGGGTTATGCGCTAACGTCACTTAGTGATTTTTTGAAAGAATTTCCTCAAATAGTATCTGAATCAGTTTACCGCCATTTTCGGTACTCCAATCCTGAGCAAGTTCTGCAATCAGCTGATTCGTTGACGTCAATGTAACACCGTTGCTTTCCATACGACGCAGAGCGGTCTCGTCAGCCATCTGAGTCGGTGAACCGGAACCATCAACGACCACCTGCACGTTGTAGCCTTGAGATACCGCAGTGATTGCCGGATACACAACACATACATCAGTGGTGATACCCGCGATAATCAGGTTCTTGCGCCCCGTTTCTTGTACCGCATTGGCAAATCCTTCGTCCTTCATGGAGTCAACAACACCACCGCGCAGAATACGTTTAGCATAAGCGTCAGGCACTGCTTGCTGAAGTTCTTCGAATAACGGCCCTTGAGGCTGATCTTCCATACTGGAGGTAAGAATCAGTGGCATACCCACAGCATCGGCAGAGCGCGCTAGCGCAATGGTGTTCATTTTGATCTCTTCCAGACTGGCTGATCCGACCCAGCCCATCGTGCCTACCTGATGGTCGATCAATAACATCGCGGAATTCTCGGGTGTAAACAATGGAGCTTTCATAGTTAACCTCATCGGTTGATTAGGGCCCCAGCGGATCTGGGATCTGCTGGGTGTTAATGAGTGTTTGGGCGTGAATGAAGCGTTTCGCTCAAACGTGCAATGTTGCGGGTGCCAATATGTAGACGCTCAGGGCTTGAATGGATAGAGGGTCCAGAGCTGATAATTGGCTGGTCGAGTGGTTGTCCCAGCGCAACCATGATGACGGCGCCTGACTCGCCCGCTGTCAGGGTCAGGTTTGCATCTGATTGATCCAATACACCGAGTTGCCTCGCATTCAGGTGCTTATCTGCGAGGGTGATGTCGCCCTCCCGGACATAGATAAAGCCCGTGCTTTGCTCTGCAGCGACTGTATGCCGCCATTGACCGGAAGGATGAATTTGAACCTCGAGATAGGTGATATCAATGCTATGGATAGCCGGGCTCGAAGCACCGTCATGATGGCCGACCAGAATTTTGGTCTTGCTCTCTTTTCCCGTCACCGTTGGCGTGATTTCCTGCTGCGCCAACGAATAAGTGACTGGCCCCATCTCAGCATCATCCTTCGGTAGAAGGGTCCATAGTTGAAAGGCATTGGTTGCACCTTCGTGCGGGTATACAGTCTCTTTATGCAGTACGCCGGCACCGGCAGCCATGAGTTGCACGCCGCCTGCGCTCAATGTGCCTTTATTACCATCGGTATCTTCATGCACGATGTCGCCCACAACAGGGTATGAAATAGTGGCGATACCGGAGTGGCCGTGAAATCC
This sequence comes from Oceanospirillaceae bacterium, assembly GCA_023954795.1. Taxonomy (GTDB): domain Bacteria; phylum Pseudomonadota; class Gammaproteobacteria; order Pseudomonadales; family Balneatricaceae; genus Pontibacterium. The sequence goes on from JAGSHA010000186.1 coordinate 2,795, forward strand.
AAATCCTGTTGTGCCTTTGAGTCCTTCAGCATGAAAGTGGTCCCACAGAACAAACGGATTCAGTTGTCCCACGTTGTGCTGGCTAACAAAGCTGGTAACCGGGCCATGTTGATGGCCGTTTCTGATCTCGACGATTGAGCGATTCATCTCTTTGCCCCTGTGTGATTGATGGCTTAATCATATGAAATGCTCGATTGGTTGATTAGATGGTATAGTTGGTTTTAACAATCCCGTATTTGAAAGTAATGTGCGCATGATTGATTTCAACGAGATATACGTCTTTGTGAAGGTGGTAGAAGCTGGAAGCTTTGTGGGGGCGAGTAAGCAATTGGATATGCCCTCGACAACCGTGAGCCGGAAGGTTCAGAAGTTGGAACAGGCGCTGGGTGTCCGACTGTTGCAGAGATCTACTCGGAAGCTGTATCTGACGGATATCGGTCGACAGTATTTCGAGCGTTGTCAGCAAAGCCTTGTGGGTATTGAGGAAGCGACGACAATTGCGAGTCAGGCACGCTCTATGCCCTCAGGTGTGCTACGTATTGCGTCGCCGATGGACTTTGCGGTGAACTACTTGCAGCCTTGGGTAGATGATTTTCTGTGCACCTATCCGGATGTAAACATCGAGCTGGAGGTGGCCGATCGATACGTCGATTTGCTTGACGAGCGCATAGACATTGCATTCCGGTCGGGTGAGCTTGAGGATTCAAGTCTTGTCGCCCGCAGAATCGGTCCTAAGCACAGTATCTTGTGTGCCAGTCCGGACTATCTGGCTCGTGCGGGCCTGCCCGGATCCGTCCAGGACTTGATTCAACACGATTGTGTCATCATGGGGGCGAGTCTGGCCAATGCGCATTGGCGACTTCGCACAGAAAATGGGGAGGTGACAGTTCCGGTCAAAGGGCGATACGCCGTTGACAATATGCAGCTGGTAGTCAAAGCGCTCATCAGTGGCAGGGGGATTGCGCTTGTTCCGTACCCGCTGGTTCATACGCTGTTAAAGGAGCGGGCGCTAGTTCAGGTGCTAGACGGATGTGAACCGGCCTTGCAAAGTATTTATGTGGTTTACCCCTCTCACAAACAATTGGCCAGACACGTGCGGGCATTTATCGATTATGTGGTCGAGCAAACAACACCGCAGGCACCTTGGGAGCAACTGTAAGCATGTCACGGTTTCTATAGAGGGCGATTCATTCCGGCTTTATAAGCAGCGCTACGAGCTTGGTCACCAACGGCGCAATGAGTAAGACAGTTGGAAAAGCGACGCAAAAGGCGATCGCAAACGCCGACATCCAGCGCCTAAAGAACGACGAATCGAGTTCGGTGTTAATGGCGATCAGAATTCCTGACATTAAAAATGCCATACATGCAGACATCAGGAATGAAATGAGGGTTGGGGTATGACGTTTTCTGAACAGCACGAGTTTATCTCCTGGCATTTATTTGAGAATTGCTCCCGTGGTCAACGTATGGTGACCGGACTCAGCTGGCGGAGTGAATGTATACTGCTGCGGCAGTAGGGCTGGCAGGTATTCCATAAACCTAACGACAGCGTACTAATTCGCAACTGTCATAACTAGATGGTCAAATTGAGCGATGCTATCCCATCAATGGGACAGTCTCATCGCTAATGGACAGGGTGGAGATAGCGTTGCTCGGAGAGGAAGCGCATCTTAATTGCGGGCTAAACGTACCGTGAAGTTACTTGGGACAGGGCTTTATATATCCACATCTGTGAGATTGATTTCCAACAGTCGCAGTTTAGACACCGAGCTCTTTTCTGAGCACAACTGCCATGCAACCTTCAAATTTAGTCCGTTTGATGAGTTAGTCCAGATTGCGTTCAGTATGGTGAGCTCGATGATTTTATCGTGCCCGACAATGGATGATTTCTCTTGAGATGCATGGCGTCCATCGCACAGATCTTAGTCTCTAATAACCTGCTCCATACTCGCGTTTATCAGGGCATCATAGACAGTCGCTGGTAAGTCTTTTACATCTCTGGCCCCTTCCTTTGCAGACCGCTCACTACGAAATTAGTACTAATAATACTGGGTGTATGATTTTTGATCAGTAGTATCCGGTGTTGATGTAAATAATTTCACTATTCATAACACGTTGTTAATAAATGTGTTTTTTGGGGTTCGGTGATGATGCGCAAAATAGTCCTAATAACGCGCAAATGAGTGAAAAATGTAAAGTTTGTGAGTCACTACTGTAAACCCTGTGTAACAAGCATTTATCTCCAACCGATTTTTGATGCGGTTTTCTTGTTGTTCTCTCGGTCTTAGAGACCCGTGGTATTTGGTGTTAATCGTTTGATGGAGTTTCATCGGTGGGGGGTTGCTAAAGGCTGCTATGCCAAGAGTTTTAGGTTATCCGACAAACTAGACCCAGCAAGGGTATACGTTATGAACAAACTACTTACCACCACACTCTCAGGAGTTATGTGTTGTGCGTTTTCTCTACCCGCCATTGCAGGCAATGGCGCGCCGAGCGGTGCGCATTACAATCTGAATATCATCGGCGTCACAAATCCTAAAAAAGCCGATATGACCGGTTCAAACCGGCACACCATCTTTGTACCGTTAAAAAGCTCTAAGTCCGGTTTTTACAGCAAGAGCGGCTGGGATCCTGATGGCAATGTGCTTTCCGGCACGGCTATTGTAGATTCAAAAATTTGGCTGACGCCGGGACCTGATTTTAAAGTTTGTGACGGTAACGGTTTTGATGCGGCGTATGGCTGTGATGGTTCGTTCGACGACCAGTGGAATTACTCTACGTATGACGCGGACGGTAATCTTATTGCAGGCGAATTGGTCAGCACGAAGCAAGGGGCTGTGTTCCAGTTACCTTGTAATACCAATCTAGACGGTAACTACGCATATATCGATACAGATGGTGACGGGGATGATGAGCAGATAGCGCTTGATTACCTCGTCAGCTGTAACGAGGCGGTGACCGTCGACGGTATGTCCGTTGATCTTGCTGACACCGATGTTGCTGTACCTACCGCCAATTATCAGGTTTGGGCGCGAGCTTTAGGCCAGCCTGGTGGCAGCGCCAAAGTCACCACATGTGCAACGGTACATGGTGAGCTGCAGTGTTCACTTGAAAATGAAGTGATGACACGCTCCAAAGGAAAATCTACGTTCACCGATGTCACCAATGAGCTGACCTCTTTGGTTGTCAGCTATTGTGATGGTGAAATTCTGGATGATGGTTCTTGCGACGGTAAAGTGACCTATACGCGTATCGCTCTGTTTGCAGGGAATACCGAAGATTGGTTCTGGAACTATGACAACAAAGGGTTGCGTCTGGCGCAACTGCGTTTCTATCACGTCGATTAATCTCCACATCCGGCTAGCCTGATTGTGAGCTAACCAAAGGGGCATTGTTCATGCAATGGCCCCTTTCTTCAGGGAAACGTCATGACTGTATCACGCCTTTTTATGCTACGAGTATTGTTGATATCGATGATTATCGCTGCAAGTCATACCGCCTATGCGGCAGAGCCACGCACTTGGGTCGATACGACTACCAAAAGTTTTGGTCAGGTGGCGCAAGGAGATGTGATCAAGCAGCGCTTCACGATGAAAAATGTGGGTGATGCCCCGCTACTCATACACAATGTTCAGTTCTCGATGCCGGGTATGAGTATTCGTGTAAAACAGGAGATCGGCCCCAATGAGGCCGTTGAAGCCGAAATAAGTTGGGATAGCATTGGCT
>JAGSHA010000125.1 GCA_023954795.1 Oceanospirillaceae bacterium
GCTTTGAGATCGCCTTCAGCGACTCCGTCGGTTTGCCCAGCTTCCAGATCTCTTTGCCAAACATCAGGTCGTAGGTTTCCGGGTTGTTATCTGCAAACCGGATGTAGCTCAGGACATACAGCTCGAAGAGCGCCCGTTTATCCAGATCGAGATGTTGTTGCGGCAGTTCACTGACAGCGTGGATATGGTCACTAAACCCCGCTTCAGCGATCGCGCAGAGCAGTTCGTTTTTATCCTTGAAGTGGTGGTAGGGCGCGGTACGTGAGACACCTACGTTGTCAGCCAGTTTACGCATCGACAGTGAATCCACACCGCCTTCGCGAATAATGTCGGTGGCCGCCTGAAGGAGTGATTGGCGCAGATCACCATGATGATAAGTCTTCTTGTCCTGAGTCATAAGGCGAAATCTAACAATGCATCTTGACAGCGTCAACATTGAGTTATAACTTGACGGTGTCAAGATGGATTGGTTTGTACATATTTGCACAGCGTATTGAGTCTGTGGTTTGCTCAAAAACCGATCGATCATCGGAAGATCTAAGTGAGGATTATCTATGAGTTACGCCAACTTCAGCCTGTCCCTGGAAGGGCATATCGCGCATCTACAGTTGAATCGACCGGATGCCTACAACTCGATGGATCAGGCATTCTGGCGTGATCTGCCCGCTGCGATCCGCAGTATTGATGAAGCGGCTGAAGCGCGGGTTATCGTGATCAGTTCAACCGGAAAGCACTTTAGCGCGGGTATGGATCTGGAGGTCTTCAGTAATCCGAATCCAACCCTGTTTCAGGGCGAGCGTGGCCGGCAAGCTGAAGGCATGCGCCGTCTGGTGCAGCAACTACAAGCCTGCTTTAACGTGCTGGAAGAGGTGCGAATGCCCGTGATCACCGCTATTCAGGGTGGTTGTATTGGCGGTGCTGTGGATATGGTGTGCACGGCCGATATGCGTTACTGCACGGCGGATGCGTTCTTTCAGGTGAAAGAAACGGAGCTGGGGTTGGCCGCCGATCTGGGTACATTGCAGCGTATGCCACGTCTCATTGCTCCGGGCCTGGCACGCGAGCTGGCCTATACCGCACGTAAAATGCCTGCGGCTGAAGCGCGGGAGTCCGGTTTTGTGAATCGGGTGTTTGATGATCAGGACACCATGCTGGCAGAAGTGATGCAGATCGCGCAGCAAATCGCAGAACGTTCGCCGCTGGCGGTGACCGGTACCAAGCAGATGATGAACTATGCGCGCGATCACAGTGTGGCGGATAGCCTGACGATGATGGCGACATGGCAGGCGGGGATGTTCCAGCCCACCGATATGATACAAACCTTCACCGCTAAGATGGGGAAGACCACACCTGACTATGAAGGTCTGCGTCCTGTTACTGAGCCACTGACGTAAGCCTGAAGCACTGATATAAGCCTGAGCCGATAAAATAAGAATCCAAAGGATCATTGAGATGAATACTACCCACCCGAACTATCCGAATCTGTTTCAACCGCTGGATCTGGGGTTTACGACGTTAAAGAACCGTATCCTGATGGGGTCCATGCATCTGGGGCTGGAAGAGCGCCCGAACGGGTTCGAACGTATGGCTGAGTTCTACGCCGAGCGTGCGCGCGGTGGCGTGGCAATGATCGTCACCGGGGGGATCGCACCCAATGAAGAGGGTGTAGTGCATCAGGGTTCCGCCATGATGACCAGCAATGAGGATGTGGTTAAACACCGGGTGGTGACGGATGCCGTACATGAGGCAGGTAGTAAGATCTGTATGCAGATTCTGCACACCGGACGTTATGCCTACAGCCCCCAGTTGGTGTCGCCATCGGCAATTAAAGCTCCGATCAACCCGTTTCCACCCAAGCCGCTGAGTGAAGATCAGATCGAGCAGCAGATGCAGGATTTTGTACGCTGTGCCTGTCTGGCGAAAGAGTCCGGCTACGACGGCGTTGAGATCATGGGATCGGAAGGTTATCTGATCAACCAGTTTATCGCCACGCGCACCAATGACCGCGACGACCAGTGGGGCGGTGAGTATGAGCAGCGCATTCAGTTTGCGGTTGAGATCGTGCGCCGTGTGCGTGAAGCGGTTGGCGAGCAGTTCATCATTATCTATCGTCTTTCCATGCTGGATCTGGTGGAAGGCGGTAGCTCCTTTGAAGAGATCGTGCAGCTGGGTAAAGCGATTGAGCAGGCCGGTGCCACTATTATCAATACCGGTATTGGCTGGCATGAAGCCCGTATTCCAACCATCGCCACTAAGGTGCCACGCGCGGCATTTACCTGGGTGACCGCACGAGTACGTGCTGAGCTGAGTATTCCGTTGATCACCTCGAACCGTATCAACATGCCGCAGGTGGCAGAAGATGTGCTGGCGCGAGGGGATGCCGATATGGTGTCGATGGCGCGTCCATTTCTGGCTGACCCGGAATTTGTGGTTAAAGCGGAAGAATCCCGGGCCGATGAGATCAATACCTGCATCGGTTGTAATCAGGCGTGTCTGGACCATATCTTCGCAGGTAAATTGACCAGCTGTCTGGTGAACCCGCGTGCATGTCATGAAACCGAGCTGCTGATCACCCCGGCACATGAAACCAAGAAGTTCGCGGTGGTGGGCGCGGGTCCGGCGGGGTTGGCATTTGCCACAACAGCCGCAAAGCGCGGCCATCAGGTCACCCTGTTTGACGCGCAGTCTGAAATCGGTGGGCAGTTTAACGTGGCCAAGCGGATTCCGGGCAAAGAGGAGTTTTACGAAACGTTGCGCTACTTCGCGCGTCAGGTTGAGCTGACAGGTGTGGAGCTGAAGCTGGGTGAGTTTGTCAGCGCCGAAGCGCTGGAACAGGGTGATTTCGATGAGGTTGTGATGGCGACCGGTATTACCCCGCGTACCCCGGAGATTGAAGGGATCGATCACCCTAAAGTGCTGAACTATCTGGATGTGATGCGCGGTGCAGAGGTTGGGCAAAAAGTGGCTGTGATTGGGGCCGGTGGTATCGGTTTTGATATCAGCGAAGTACTGATTCACCAGGGCCAGTCGACCAGTCAGAACATCGAAGCCTTTATGACCGAATGGGGGATCGATATGTCCCTGCAGGCACGGGGTGGTGTTGAAGGTGTTGAAAAGTCTTTTGAACCGGCGGCACGTGAAGTTTATTTGCTGCAGCGTAAAGCCAGTAAAGTCGGTGCTCAGCTGGGCAAAACGACGGGCTGGGTGCACCGTATCGATCTGGCAAAGAAAGGTGTTCATATGCTCAGTAAGTGTGAATACCTGAAGGTTGATGATGACGGTTTGCACATGCTGGTGGGTGGTGAGCCTGAAGTGCTGGCGGTGGATAACGTGGTGGTATGTGCGGGGCAGGAACCCAACCGTACGCTGGCAGATCAGATCAGTGGCAAACCTGTGCACCTGATTGGTGGCGCGGATGTCGCTGCTGAACTGGATGCTAAGCGCGCCATTGATCAAGGGACGCGTCTGGCGGCAGCGATCTGAATCGAATCGCAGGGGCGGTTGTGAAAACCGCTCCTTGTTTTATCGTTGTGTGACGGTATGCACAGATTCGTCACTGTCTGTAGACATGTGATATAGCTTTGTAGGCCGATAACCCTTGAACTTCGCAGAGGGTAACGGTTTATGTCATTAAACCTGCGTTGAAATGTCATTGCTGATTCAGGCCTGATCTATGACACTGCAATAACAGCTTTGATTGCCCATTTTCTATGGACAGCTATTCGTATTGGCGAAGCAGCTGATAGAACGTCTCAATTCGGAATGAGCATCGATTTGGACGAGGCAAAGCGTGATTACCGAAACAAATATAATAATCGGGTCCCCTATGAACAAAAGCTCAACATCCATTCTGTTGACCATATGCTGCCTGTTATCTGGCATCGCTTTCTCATTTTCTGCATCGGCCGCTTCCGGAGATCGTCTGGAACGCGCATCGTTAGCACTTCATGCCCGTACCGATCTCGCCGTTGCCAGTAACGTATTACTGCTGGATATCGCCCTGGCGGGCTCCCGTCTGGTAGCGGTGGGTGAGCAAGGCGCAGTGTTGTTGTCAGATGATGCCGGGTACAGCTGGCGTCAGGCCAGTGTGCCTTCCAGTGTGCTGCTGACGGCGGTGAACTTTGTGGATGATCAGAACGGTTGGGCCGTTGGGCATGACGGTGTTGTATTGCGCAGCGAAGATGGCGGTGAGAACTGGCACCTGCAGCTAGACGGTGAAGGCATTAATCAGAACCGAATTACGACATTGGAGCAGGCACTCGCCGGATTGGATCAATCGTCTGAGAATGAAGGCACCGATAGAGAGATGCTGGAGTATGCACTGGAAGATGCGCAGTTTGCAGCCGAAGACGGTGCCAGCACTCCACTGTTGGATGTGTGGTTTGCCAGTCGGGATCTGGGTTATATCGCCGGGGCTTACGGGGTGTTGTTACAGACCCTGGATGGCGGCCAGAGCTGGCAGAGCATGGATCATCTGATTCCAAACCCTGATCGTTTTCATCTGAATGCCATTCAGGCAACAACAGACGGTTCATTGTTTCTCGCAGGGGAGGCCGGGCTGTTGATCAAAAGTGATACACAGCACACTGCATGGCAGGTGATCGAGTCTCCTTATGAAGGGTCTTTCTTTGCGATGCAGCAGGCTAAGGGACTCTATCTGATGGGCTTACGCGGACATCTGTTTCGCTCAGATGCAGGCACACGCTGGAATCCGATCAAGGTCTCAACGACCAGTAGCATCAACGCTGCCGTCACCGATTCACACGGACAGCTGATTTTGCTGGGGCAGGGCGGGTTGTTACTTCAGCAACAGGATACCGCGTTTGTGCCCCTTGCTGCGTCCACACGGACCAGCTTCTCATCAGGTGTCGTGCTTGGACAGCAACTTATATTAGTGGGTGAGGCGGGTGTGACCCGTGTACCACTGGATGCAAACGTGACACAGGCCACGGTGCCTTCAGATCAGGGAGGTCGTTTCTGATGAACATGACCCGTTTATTACTCACACCCATTAAAACCAGCGAGCAGTTGCTGGAACGTTTTCTGTTCTTCCGTCGAGGCTTGGTTGTTGGTCTTTTCGCCTTGCTGACACTGGGATTGATCTGGCAAGCCAGTCAGATACGGCCGGATGCCAGCTTTGTCAAAATGATCCCGTCTGATCACCCCTATGTGAATAACTTCCTTCAGTATCGGGATGATCTCGCAGGGTTAGGCAACAGCGTACGCATCTCTGTTGAGGCGACAGAGGGCGATATATTTTCTGCTGAATTTCAGGACACCCTCAGACAGGTGACCGATGAAGTGTTCTTTATTCCCGGTGTGGATCGTTCGGCGCTGAAATCGATCTGGACACCCAATGTTCGCTGGACTGAAGTCACAGAAGAGGGATTTGTCGGTGGTCCGGTGATTCCGCAAACCTATGACGGTTCGCCAGACAGTCTGGAACAGGTGCGGATCAATATTCTGCGTTCGGGGCAGGTTGGACGTTTAGTCGCTAATGATTTTAAGTCCGCTATCATTCAGGTGCCATTGTTTGATCGTCACCCGCAGACCGGAGAAAAACTCGATTATCAGCAGTTTTCCCATCAGCTGGAAGCCTTGATTCGAGACAAGTATGAGCGTGCAGGCGTTGCGGTTCATATCACTGGCTTTGCCAAAATTGTAGGGGATCTGATCGACGGTGCGAAACAAGTTGCGCTGTTCTTTGCCATCGCTTTTGTTGTGACCTTAGTTCTGCTTTATCTCTATTCAGGCAGTGTGACCGGCACGCTGATTCCTCTGGCGTGTTCAGTTATCGCGGTAATCTGGCAGCTGGGGCTTTTGAACCTGCTGGGCTATGGGCTGGATCCCTATTCGATGTTGGTGCCCTTTTTAGTGTTTGCCATTGCGGTCAGCCACGGCGTGCAAATTGTGAATACCATTACCTTGGAATCCGCGCAGGGCGCAGATCGTCGACTGGCGGCACAGCGGGCGTTTCGCGCCATTTTCATTCCCGGTCTGATCGCGCTGCTATCGGATGGCATTGGTTTTGTCACTCTGCGAGTGATCGAGATTGAGGTGATTCAGGATCTGGCAGTGGCTGCGTCTGTTGGCGTGGCGGTGATCATTCTGACTAACTTGCTGTTGCTGCCGGTGTTGATGTCCTATGCCGGAGTGGGGCAGCGTGCGATTAATCGTGCCCGCAACAGTTTTGATCGTGAGCACAGTTACTGGTCGGTGCTGACTGTATTTACCCGTCGTCGCGGTGCCGCAAGCGCGCTCGTGGTTGCAGGTGGTTTAGCGGTGGTTGGCTTTGTGCTAAGCAGCGATCTGAAGATTGGTGATCTGGATACCGGTGCACCGGAGCTACGCGCTGACTCCCGATACAACCTGGACAACCGGTTCATTACCGAAAACTACTCCACCTCCAGCGATACCTTTGTGGTGATGGTGAAAACGGGTGAGGAGCAGTGCAGCAGCTTCGAAACGTTGACGCTGGTGGATCAATTTCAGCACAGTTTGAAAAACGTGGCGGGAGTGCAGAGCAGTATTTCTCTGGCCGATGTTTCAGAACGTGTCACGGCGGGTCTGAATGAAGGCAGTCTGAAGTGGCGTTCCGTGAGTCGCAACCAGATGGTGATCAATGCCTCGTTGGCCTATGTGCCTGCCGGTTTAATGAACGCCAGTTGTTCGCTGCTGCCTGTGATTATCTTTCTGGATGATCATCGGGCGGATACTTTACTGCGGGTCACTGAGGCGATCGAGGTGTTCGCCGGTGAACATAACTCCGAACGCGTTCAATTCCTGATGGCCGCGGGTAACGCGGGGTTTGAAGCCGCGACCAATGAAGTGATCAGCGTGGCGCAGTACGAGATGTTGTTCTGGGTGTATGGCGTGGTGAGTTTGCTCTGTTTGCTCACCTTCCGGTCACTGAAGACGGTGTTCTGTATTATCGCACCGCTCGCGCTGACATCGCTGCTGTGTCAGGCATTAATGGCCCAGCTGGGCATTGGTGTGAAAGTGGCAACCCTGCCGGTGATCGCGCTTGGGGTGGGCATCGGTGTCGACTACGGCATCTATATCTATTCCAAGCTCAATACCTATCTGGTGCAGGGTTACAGCCTGTCTGATGCCTATCTTGAAACCCTGAAAAGTACCGGTAAGTCGGTCGCCTTTACCGGACTGACCCTGGCGATTGGTGTTGTACTGTGGGTGTTCTCGCCGATCCGTTTTCAGGCGGATATGGGCGTGTTACTTACCTTTATGTTTATCTGGAATATGCTCGGCGCATTGATCTTGTTGCCAGCGTTAGCGTGTTTGCTGCATAGCAAAGAGAAGGAGCCGGTTCATGTTGTTCAGTAAGCGTATTCTGGTGGTGTTGGATAGTGGCCCGCAAAGCCGTAATGCTTTACACCGGGCACAGCTGATTTCAGAGCGTATGGCCTGTGATTTGGAGCTGATCTGGGTGGGGAAATCGACACCCTGGAGTGGTATCGAAGCGGATATGACCGCACTGGCCCATTCCGAGATCCGCTTCACACAGGAGGTGGTGACTGACGATCTGATTGATGCGGTGTGTAAACGCTGGAAGCAAGATCACTTTGCCCTGTTGGTGAAAGGCTGTGATCCACGCCACAGCAGCCGCAAGCTATTGGCCCCCAGAGACTGGAAGTTGTTACGCAATACTCCCTGTCCGGTGTTATTGGTGAAACATGATCATCACTGGGCACACGGCCGGATTCTGGCGGCTGTTAATACGACGACCCATAATCCTGCATTACGCGCGAATAATCAGGGTATCCTGATGTTGGCGGGTTTTATTGCCCGGGCACTGGATGTGCCGTTGCATGCCGTCATTGCAACACCTCCGGCGATGCAGGGGGCTGAGCCTGAAATGCAATCGCAGGTGTTGATCGACCAGCGTGCACAGCGTTGTGCAGAGAAAGTACTAAGCGATATGAATCTGACGGTTGATCAGCTACATATCGGCGAAGGGCCGCCCGAGCATTGGATTCCTAAAGTCAGCAAGGAGATTGATGCGTCGCTGGTGGTCATTGGCACGCATGCGCGACGGGGTATGTCAGCGGCATTGCTGGGCAATACTGCTGAACGGATACTGGATCAGTTGAATACCGATATTCTGGTGTTGCGGGCGGGCCTGAGTGAACCGCTGAAGCCACTGATGAAAGAAGTGGATACCGTTGTAAGCTAAGGAAGGTGCGAACAAGTCCCGTGAGTGTTCTGCAAGCCCTTAAGCCTGTAGATGCCAGGCGCAGTTTGTAGTTAATGGCCGTAGTCCTTAACAAGAACGGCAACACCGCAGATGCAGGCTTAAGGGCTTGCCCTACGGGGCTTTCGGGAAAGTCCACACTCGGTGTCAGCACTTTTTGTAAGGTCCAGACA
>JAGSHA010000033.1 GCA_023954795.1 Oceanospirillaceae bacterium
CCTTCGCTGCTCCAGCTGGCGCGTTCAGCGCAAAACCACTCCACAGCGAGCGGGTAGATCTGATGCTCACGCACATGTACTTTCTGCTGTAAGCTTTCACTACTATCATCCGGGTCTATGCTGACTCGTCCCTGAACAAGCGACGGGCCGCCATCCAGTTCTTCGGTGACAAAGTGTACGGTACAGCCATGCTCTGTATCGCCCGCGTCTAAGGCGCGCTGGTGAGTGTGCAGGCCCTTGTACTTGGGCAATAGAGACGGGTGAATGTTGAGCATCCGGCCTTCGTAGTGGCGTACGAATTCTGGTGTCAGAATGCGCATGAATCCTGCCAATACGATCAGATCGGGTGTGTAGCCATCGATCAGCTGCATCATGGCTGCATCAAAGCTTTCACGGGAATCAAAGGCTTTGTGGTTCAGTACTTCGGTGGCGATATTGGCATTTGCAGCACGCTCAAGGCCGAAAACATCGGCTTTGTTGCTCAGTACTGCTACCACGTCACCATTGATGCGGCCGCTCTGGGTCGCATCAATGATTGCCTGAAGATTTGAACCGCTGCCGGAGATCAGGACAACGATCCGTTTAGACATCAATTACGCCTCGGAACCGCGCAGTTCAACCTGTTCTTCGCCGTCTGCTGCGTTTTCGATCGTACCGATCACCCAGGCTTCTTCGCCTGCGTCTTTCAGTAGTTTCAATGCATTGTCAGCCGCATCAGCAGGGACACAGATAACCATGCCTACACCACAGTTAAAGGTGCGGTACATTTCGGTTTTCTCTACATTGCCTTGAGCCTGCAGCCACTGGAATACGCCTGGCAGCTGCCAGGAATCCAGATCGATAACTGCTTTAGCACTCTCAGGCAGAACGCGTGGGATGTTTTCCAGCAGGCCGCCACCGGTAATGTGGGACAGTGCATTAACCTGGCTTTCTTTGATCAGTTTCAGCAGAGACTTCACGTAGATGCGGGTTGGCTCCATCAGTGCGTCAGCCAGTGGCTTGCCGTCGATGGTTTCATTCAGATCCGCGCCACGTACTTCGATGATCTTACGGATCAGAGAGTAGCCGTTGGAGTGAGGACCGGAAGAAGCCAGACCAATCAGGGTGTCGCCGACCTTAACGTTGGAGCCGTCGATGATGTCATCTTCTTCAACAACACCAGTACAGAAACCTGCCAGATCGTAATCTTCGCCTTCATACATGCCCGGCATTTCAGCGGTTTCACCACCGACCAGTGCAGCGCCTGCCAGTTCGCAGCCTTTACCGATGCCGGTAACAACGTCTGCCGCCGTATCGATGTTCAGTGCGCCAGTTGCGTAGTAATCAAGGAAGAACAGGGGCTCAGCACCTGCAACAATCAGATCATTTACACACATCGCTACCAGATCGATACCGATAGTGTCATGTTTCTGCAGATCCATCGCCAGACGAAGCTTAGTTCCTACGCCGTCTGTACCGGAAACCAGTACCGGCTTTTTATAACCCTGTGGGATGCGGCACAGTGCGCCAAAGCCACCTAGGCCGCCCATAACTTCAGGGCGTGCAGTGCTTTTCGCAACACCTTTAATACGATCAATCAGGGCGTTACCAGCGTCGATATCAACGCCAGCATCTTTATAGCTCAGAGAAGTGTTGTCAGAACCGGTAGACATGGAGTAGTAAACCTTTCACCTGCGTGAGGACAATTGGAGATAAATTTTCGCGTGTATTCTATCAGCTTGATGGTAGCCGGGCCATGATGTGATAAAGTTTAGGCCCGAAATTAGTCGATTCGCGTGATTTGAGCCGGTTCATGGATAGTATTCGTGTCTTTTTTCTTTTTCTTCTGGTCATTATTAGCCCAATTTCAGTGGCAGAGGCCTCGGAAGAACTCTATAGCAGTGAGCAGTTGGTCTCCCGACAGTTCGGTGAACCATCGCTAAAACAGGTACGTCAGGGATTGCAGGATGTACTGGTTAAAGTCGCCGGTAATCGAGATGTGCTTTCTAAACCGGTCATTCTGGAGCGAACGCGTAATGCAAAACGTATGCTGCAGCAGTTCGGTTACCGTGCAGCGCAACAAGCGATTGAACCTGACGGTCAAGCTAAAGTTGCTTATATACTCAAGCTGGATTTTGATTCGCGTGCTGTCGATCAAATGTTGGAGGCTGCAGGTGAGCGTCCTTTAGGCGCATTGCGACCTTCACTGGTGGTTTGGCTGGCTGCGCAGCAGCGTGGGCAGAGGGATTACGTCTCTCCCGATGGTTATATTTATGACAAAGTGAAGGCTGCCGCGGCGAAACGTGGATTGCCTTTGAGGCTTCCTTTGTTGGATCTTTCAGATCAGCGTGCGTTGCCGGTGAGTGACCTCTGGGGGCTGTTTGATTCCTCAATTTTGGATGCTTCGTCCCGTTATCGGGCTGATGCGGTGCTGGCGGGTCGCATGATACAAACCTCTTCGGGTAACTGGCGCTATGAGTGGCTGCTGTTGCAAGGGGGGAAGCCGCAACGGTTCTCTGGTAATGGATCATTGAACAGTGAAATTCCTGAGGTCATGGATCAGACCGCCGATAAGCTGTTTGCGGCATTGAAAGGCAGTGGCTTCAGTTATCGGTTGGAAGGGCTGGCAGTGCGGATCAGTAGCGTTAACACGCTGTCGGACTATATTGATATTGTTGATTATATGAAGTCGATTGCTGCGGTGACGGCGGTACATACCGTAATGATGCAGGAAAATACGCTGGAGCTGATGATTGAGCTGGACGGTAATCTTGAGCAGTTTGAGCATGCCCTTGGCTTGCAGCCGCAGTTGGTGCCGACCGAAAGCGTCGACCAGGATCTGACAGGTCTGACACTGAATTATCGCTGGTTGAGATAGAAGTATGCTGACCGGATCGCAACGTTGGTTTTTTCTGGTGGTATCGCTCGTCCTTTGTGGCAGCGTTTATCTATTGGCTCCGATACTGACGCCTTTTCTGGCCGGTGCGCTGCTCGCATACCTGTGTGATCCGATGGCGGATCGTCTGGAGAATTGGGGTTGCTCGCGCACTACGTCTGTTGTGATTGTATTTGCTTTTCTGACGGTGTTGATGACCGCTGTTTTCTTGTTGTTTCTGCCTAACTTAGGTCGCCAGATTCAGGTGCTAGTGCAGCAAATTCCCGAAGTCTTCCAGCTTGTTGAAAACCGGCTCTTGCCCTGGCTACAGTTTAATCTTGGGATTGATCCTGCTGCTATCGACATGAATATGCTCAAGCAGTTGATTCTGAAAGACTGGCAAAAGACCGGGGATATCATGGCACAGATCGCCGCAGGTATTACCCGTTCGGGTTTGGCGTTGGCGGGCTGGGTGGCCAACTTGGTGCTGATTCCAGTGGTTACTTTTTATCTGCTCCGCGACTGGGATGTCATGATGGATAAAATTCAGCGTCTTTTACCGCGTAATGTTGAACCCAGAGTATCGCTGTGGGCGAACGAATGTGATGAAGTGCTGGGGGCCTTTATGAAAGGCCAGCTGCTGGTGATGTTTGCGCTTGGCGTGGTGTATGCGATAGGCCTTTGGCTTGTAGGGCTTGATCTCGCGCTGCTTATTGGTATGCTGGCGGGCCTCGCGAGTATCGTTCCCTATATGGGATTTATAATCGGTATCGCTGCTGCGGTGATTGCAGCCCTGATTCAGTTTAGCGACCCAACGATATTGCTATGGGTTGGACTGGTGTTTGCCATTGGGCAGGCACTTGAAGGGATGTTGCTAACACCGTTGCTGGTTGGTGATAAAATTGGTTTACATCCGGTTGCTGTCATCTTTGCCATTATGGCAGGGGGACAGTTGTTTGGGTTTGTGGGTGTGTTGCTGGCTTTGCCGGTGGCCGCAGTGATTATGGTGTTGCTACGCCATCTGCATGAAGGTTATAAAGGAAGCAGTCTTTATACCCATGAGAAGCCCGAGGATAGTTCGATCTCATAAATGAACAGTCATATTCCGTTTCAGATCCCTTTAAGTGTCAGCCTGCGTGACGATGCGCGGTTTGAAAACTACGGTCCACAGGGCAATGAGCTGGCTTGTGCCACGCTGAAGTCTGCTGCTCGGGGCGAAGGGGAGCCGTTTCTCTACATCTGGGGAGATGAAGGTGTCGGTTGCACCCATCTTCTGCAAGCGTCCTACTATAAAGCTCAGGATTTGAAGCGCAGCGCTGCCTATTTGCCGCTCGATGAGCTGGAGTTGATGGGTCCTGGCGTTTTGGCGGGAATGGAGCGCCTTGACCTGGTCTGTCTGGACAACGTTCAGGCGGTTATAGGTGACGCAAAGTGGGAAGAAGGGCTGTTTCACTTCTTTAATCGAATGCGTCAGGAAAACCACCACTTAGTGATGGCCGCTGTTGAAGCGCCAAAACTGCTGGGGGTAAAGCTGCCTGATCTTGAATCCCGGCTCAACTGGGGAATTACCTGCCAGATTCACTCCCTTGCGGATGAATACCGTCGCGATGTGTTTGTGAAACGTGCCGCCGCCCGTGGTATTGAGCTGACAGACGATGTGGTGAAGTTTCTGTTTTCCCATTCCAGTCATGAAATGCGTGATCTGTTGGACCTTCTGGACAAGCTAGATCAGGCTTCACTGAGCGCAAAGCGTAAAGTAACCATTCCCTTTGTGAAGGAAGTGACGGGGATGTAACACCCGTCCTTTAGCTTCCGGTTTGGCGCTGAACGGCTTTTAATGCTTCACAAATACGTTCTACATTCTTTTCGTTGATTCCCGCTACGTTGATGCGCCCCCCCATGCCTATGTATAGCGAATATTTCTCGCGTAGCTCTGATAATTGCGCCTCTGACAGCCCCAGATAGCTGAACATGCCTCTCTGGTGGTTTAAAAAGCGATAGTGCCATGCGGTCGTCCCGTTAAGTGAATCCGTGAGTAGCTTGCGACAATCGCTGATACGCAATCGGGCTTTGTTTAATTCTTTACGCCATTGCTGGTTCAGTTCTTCGCTTTCCAGGATCGTGGTGACGATTGACGCTCCATGTCCCGGTGGCATGTAGTAGTTTCCGCAGATCAGATTAAGTGCTTCCTGTTGCACATCCTGAGTGATTGTCTTGTCTTTACAGCGAATGATTAGCGCGCCGGTACGTTCGAAGTAAATGCCAAATGTCTTGGATGCGGAGTAGGTGAGTAACCACTCTTTATGATGGCGTTGAATCACGCGGATGCCTAACAAGTCGCTTTCTAATCCTGTACAGAGCCCGTGATACGCCAGGTCCAGCAAGGGGGTCAGTTTAAGGTTAAGCATCAGGGAGGAGAGCTCTTCCCATTGCTGCAAATTAAGATCACAGCCGCATGGGTTATGGCCGGCGACCTGGATGACCACAACATCTCCCGGAGCTGCATCGCGCAGATCCTCTTTCATGCCTTCGAAATCAAGGCCGCGTTTGATGGGATCAAAATAGCGGTAATAGCCCAACTGCAGGCCGGCTGAGCTAAAAATAGGTCGGTGAGTTACCCACGGAGGGTTGGAAAGCCAGAGTGTCGCGTGCGGATTAGCGTGTGCGATGAGATCACCCGCAACACGGAGTGCACCGGTACCGCCTGGCGTTTGTAGGGTACAGAGTGTTTCAGGCAGTGCGGACTCTCGTGTCAGCTGATCAGCAAATAGAAGATTGGTCACTGACGCGTTAAATTTCGGATCACCAGCGGGTCCAAGATACGCTTTACTGTGTTCGTGTTTGAGTAAGTATGTCTCGGCTTGCTTAACCGCCTTCAAAATCGGTGTACGGCCTTTATTGTCGCGGTACACGCCTATGCCCAGATCGATTTTCTCAGGGTTTGGATCGGCATGATATTGCGCCAACAGCATCAGAATCGGATCGGTTGGGCCTACGTCTATCGTTTGCAGCATAACAAGACCTCCCTTGTGGTCTGCCTACTCTCTGTCAGCTTAGACCATTAGGCATACTTGAGAGGTCCGGATGCTTAGGTTGGGCGGGTAACCCAACTGACCTGATACCGGATCCCGCATGAGTCGAACAGACGTAGCCAGCGTTTTTGCGAGTTTTGCAGCTGGTCGCCGGGGCCTTTGACTTCGACTAACAAGTAATCATCGCTATGGTTATGCCACAGGAACAGGTCGGGAAAGCCGGATCGATAAGCTTGAGGGTCAAAGCAGATTTTCTCCATAATCATCAGTAGCTTATGCTGTGGGATGCGTTGGCAAAGGAGGCTGATATGATCTGGCTCGCAGCGCTTCCAATTGATAAAGGGGTTCGCGATCCCGAGATGTTCGGAGTATTGCCCGGAGATCTCTTCTAGAAGGTTAATCCCTTGCAGTTGATGGAGCCGATCCTGAAATATCGGGTATCGCCGCTGGCTGAATGCAGGGCTATTAAAATCCAATGGGGCCTGTTGATAGGGGTGGCTGAAGGCACCTTCCAGCGGCGCAAAAATCTGGTGCCAGAATAGCAGTCCAAACAGCGCATTAAACAGTTCGTTTTCACACCAGATACCATCGTAGCCTAATGCCTGGTAGTGAGTGATAACTTGCAGTTCTACCCGCTGT
Source organism: Oceanospirillaceae bacterium (assembly GCA_023954795.1). Taxonomy (GTDB): domain Bacteria; phylum Pseudomonadota; class Gammaproteobacteria; order Pseudomonadales; family Balneatricaceae; genus Pontibacterium. The sequence continues at coordinate 6,526 of JAGSHA010000033.1, forward strand.
TTATCGTCATCCAGAATCAGTTGTTCGCTGTTGAATTGCTCGGTAACACGACGCACCGGGGGACCGCCCAGTTTGCGTTGAATCCTCGGTGTAAAACTTTGGCAGAACACTTCTTCGTCTGCGCTAAGAGGCTGTTCTGCCAGCTGATTGCAACGGCTCAGGGCCTGTCTAAAAAGCTGTTGATTGAACAGTGTGCGGACATGGCGTTCTCGGTTGGGTGGTAGGGATGCTGAAGCATACAGTTCGGTTGCAGCGGAGAGGTTTTTGTCGCGCTCTAGCCGTTGTCCGACGGCTTTAATCAATCGGTTGCGTTTCAGTTCCAACCGTTGGTTGTGCGCAGGACAGAGCAGTATTTTAAATTGCTCGTCATTTGGCAGTATTGAGTCTTCCAGCTGCTGGTTGATCTGGTCGAATAAAAGATATCGGTCAACATCTTCCGCACGGTTAAATGCGCGGGTGTTCTGATCGAGCGGATAGCTTTCAAATTGCATAATTCCCAGATCGCTGACCACAAACTGAGACAGGTCCTGATAGAGATTGCCAAAGTAGATCAGTCGAAAGCGTTCTAAACTGTCGCGACAGTGCGGGAAAAGGACCGGGACAGGTATAAACCGTTGCCATACAGAGTGTTCGACAGCGGTATCGCCCAGTTGTGAAATCAGCGTATCTGTCAGCGCTGACTTACTGGACGAACCTTTTAGCTGAAGGACTGATTTCAGCTCTTTGGCGGTTAACAAATTGCTGATGTCGACTGCCGCCAGGTTGGGATTAATCTTCAGTAGTTCATGTTCCGCCAGCTGTAGAGCAGCAGTGTCCAGCGAGTCGATTTCGGGATAGGCAAGTTTGTCGAGACGAAAAAAAGTTGCTCGGCGACAGATCAGGCGTACATAGAGTTGCTGGGCATCTGTCTCCAGCTGGCGATAGTGCTCCAGAAACTTAAGATCCTGCGGGCGTAACAGGTCGAGATGCAACGTACTGATGGTTTCCATCAGCTGATTAAAATTATGCAGGTAGTAGAGTGGGTCGACGTCGTTGCTCAGGTTCTGGGCCAATTTTTCGATTCTCGATCATTGGAATTCAGACTTATTGTACGTAATCCTCGAGCGGTCGGGGATATCGAAGACTAAACTTGCACTCTAAAGGAGGTAGGGCTGCACTCGATTGGAGAGTTGATTGCAATTATGGTCCTGCTCACGCAAGATCCCCCCTTTTTTGAGGCCAGATCTATGTATAGCATCGTTGCTGAAAACGAAGACTTTGTACTGATCGATAAAATGCCCGGTTTTTCGGTGCATAAAGATCAGGAAGACAGCGGGTTGGCGATGCAGATCAAAGCGGATCAGGGCTACAGTGAGCTGATGCCGGTGCACCGATTGGATAAGGTCACGTCGGGATTAATGCTGTTTGCCCGTCACCATGCGGCGGCTTCCGAGTTATCGCGCGCGTTCAGTGAGCATCAGGTGGAGAAGTTCTATCTGGCATTATCGGATAAGAAACCGAAGAAAAAGCAGGGTGCGATTATTGGGGATATGACCCGTGCACGACGCGGCGCGTGGCGTCTGGCGAAAACTCAAATTCGTCCGGCCGTGACACAGTTTTTCAGTCAGTCGCTCAAACCTGGGGTACGTCTGTTTCTGTTGCGTCCGCTGACCGGGAAAACCCATCAGATCCGTGTTGCATTGAAGAGTGTCGGTGCGCCAATTATCGGTGACCCGCTTTACCATGAGAAAAATGAAGCACTGTCTGATCGCACCTATCTGCATGCATATAGTTTGAGTTTTCCGTTTGCGGGGGAGCAATATCGCTTTACCGTATTACCTGAAGTGGGTGAGTTATTCGATGCGGAGTGCTGTGCGCTGATTAACACTCATTATGCCAAGCCCTGGACCTTGTCATGGCCGCGCATTCAGCAGCATCTGCCGAACGGCAGCGATACTGGTAGCAGTTCGTAGTTCGCAGTATGATGTGCGCTTTTTAAAGCGTGCCGGAGTGAAGGCTATGAGCGAGCGCATCGAGCGTGATTTTTTTGCCCGTGATGAAGATGAGCAGAAAGCATTTCTGGAACAGACGTGGTGTGACAGCTGCATGGAAGTGAACCTCGGCATGCGAGAGCCGGTTGAGTATGAACTCAACGACACCGTCTTTATTGAAGGTAAGTGTAATCGCTGTGGCCAGTTAATCCTGACTGAGCTGACAGAAGACGATTTCTGAAAGATCCCTTGTAAAAGAGCTGAACTAACGTGTCCGATTTTGACAATCGATTTGGAGGCACCCGCCGCTTATATGGGCAGGATGTTACCGAGCTTTATCGCCGTTCCCATGTATGTGTGATCGGTATTGGTGGTGTGGGGTCCTGGGTGGCCGAAGCGTTGGCGCGCACAGCGATCGGTAAGATCACCCTGATCGATCTGGACGATATCTGTATTACCAATACTAACCGTCAGATCCATGCGCTGGATGGCAATATTGGCCGTTCCAAGGTCGAGGCGATGGCGGAGCGGATGAGGCTGATCAATCCGGAGTGTCAGGTGAATGAGGTCGAAGATTTCATCACCCGTGACAATATCCGCGAATTGATTACCGATGAGTTCGATTATGTCGTGGATGCGATCGACAGCGCGAAGGAAAAAGCAGCATTGATTGCGCTTTGCAGCCTTCGTAAGATCCCCGTTGTCACCATCGGTGGGGCTGGGGGGCAGACTGATCCGACTAAGGTGGGTGTCCTCGACCTGTCTAAAACCTCTCACGATCCATTGGCGGCGAACGTGCGTTCGTTTCTACGTCGCCACTATGGCTTTAGTAAAAGCGGTCGTCGCTTTGCTGTTGAATGTGTGTATTCCTCCGAACAGCTGGTTTATCCACAAGCGGATGGTTCGGTCTGCCAGTATAAGACGACGAATGACGGAAACACCCGCCTGGACTGTGCGGGTGGCTTTGGTGCAGCGACCTGTGTTACCGCAACCTTCGGTTTTGTTGCCGTTTCTCGTGTACTGAAAAAGCTCGTTGAGCGGGCTGAACGGCAAGGCAAGCTCTGATGCCGCAGAGGGAGCGGCAGTGCGTTGCCGTTCCCAAACACCTGTTTGATTCCCTTCTAAAACTTTCCCTTTTTAGCTCAACCAGTTAGCAATCTGGCCTGAGATTTGCTGTTTTACCTCCACGAGTCCGGAGGTGACGTATGCAACTCAATCGATCTATGCCCATTTTATCCACCGAGCCTTTTCAGTTTGATCCGATGCAACAGGACCGTGGGTTCGCGCAGATGTTGCAGCAAGAGATCGAGGTGAAGCAGGCTGTTGTCGCGGATGCGCAGAACGGTGTGCGGCCGAATCACACAGAACAACAGTTGCTGCAGCGTTGGCCGATTTCGGATTATGGTCGCATTTTTTCGCAGGCAGAAGAGGTCCTGCGGGAAACAGAAGCAGACTTTGAGCGCTTTCATGAGCGCTCCCGTCAGGTCGCCTTTGATCTCATGCGATACGATATTCAAGCGATGGTGGATGTACGCTTTGGCGTGGCGGGAATCTCAACCAGCCCGAATGAGCCTTTTATGCTGTCGGACTTTTACCTGCAGCGCCTATGGCAAGCTGAAGGACCCATTCAGAGTTGGGGGCGGGATAACCCAAGACTGACTCAGGCGATCACCGGATTGGGCGTACAACATGCGTTGGCAAAGGCTGTGACCTCCCTACAGGCAGAGCAAGGTATTGAGCGTCATCAGGCTGCGAGCCTGGGGCAGCTCGATAGCTATGTTCGTCAGGTATTACTGAGAGCTGGGAATCTGGCGGGTTTTAATCCGCTGTCTTCGCATCAGTTGGAGACGATGGGGTGTGATCTTCAATGTGTATTAGGCGTGAGTGAATTTAATCCGCGTCAGGCAACAGCCGCAGAACTGCGAGGTGCCGCGCAGCACCTGTTTCACCGCGGTGAGGTTGGTGTAGAGAATCTGTCGTTGCTGACACATGCGCCCCGATTGCTGGGTGCTCAGACACAGCAAGGCGGCGTGAACTGGATTGACGCCTTTCGTGGCTTTGTGAATTCCGCACAGCTGCAAGGGGAAACGCAATTCCATCTGGAAAATACGCTTTCGGTATTGCAGCGTCTGGCAGACTGATTAACCCGTCGTTTGATGGCGGGGCAGAGCTAATGACAAAGCGCTGGTAATAAGTAAAAACAGGGCTGAAATCCATAGGCAGGCACTGAGGCCGTAGACCTGAAATAACCAACCGGAGAGCAGTGTTCCGATCAGGCGCCCTGATGCGTTTGCCATGTAGTAGAAGCCGACATCCATCGATGCACCATCTTCTTTGGCATAACTCACAATCAGGTAGCTGTGTAGTGAAGAGTTGATGGCAAAGAGGATGCCAAATAATATCAGTCCCCCCAACAGCACCCATTGTGGGTTTAATCCGCTACTGTCGCCTAATCCCAGTGCAATCAAGGCAGGTATCGCTGTTAATGTCATGGCCCAGCGAAGTGCGCTCATACCGTCGGGATGTTTTCCGCTACGACGGCCGGTAATCCAGGGCGCGGCTGCCTGAACAAATCCGTAGGCAATAATCCAGCTGGCAAGAAAGCCGCCCACGGCCCAGTGATCCCAGTCAAATGTACTGCTCAAATAAACCGGTAAGGCAACAACGAACCAGATATCTCGGGCGCCAAACAGAAATAAACGCGCCGCCGACAACGTATTAACTGCGTAGCTGGTGGAGAATACTTCGGTGAATTTCGGTTTGACCTTGGCTTTGCCCAGATCCTTTTTGAGTTTGATCAGGCTCAACAGCAGAACCAGTGATAAAACGCCGATCATAATCCAGACCGCGCCCGTAAAGCCCGCTAAGGAGAGCAGCATGCCACCAAGGAAAAAACCAACCCCTTTCAGAGTGTTCTTGGAGCCGGTCAAAATCGCGACCAGTTTGTACAGCTGTCCTTCAACCTGAGCCTTGGCTAACTGTTTGACTGAGCTTTTAGCACTCATCTTGTTCAGGTCTTTGGCGATACCTGAAAATGCCTGAGCGGCCATCACCCAGGGGACCGTCAGCATGCTCGCAGGCACCGTGAGCATCAGCAACGCGATGACCTGCAGGCTCAGGCCGATATTCATGGTTTTGTTCAAACCAATCCGCGCACCGAGCCAGCCACCGACCAGATTTGTAACAACGCCAAAAAACTCATAGAACAGGAACAACAGGGCGATCTCGAGTGGGTTGTACCCCAGTTGATGGAAGTGGAGTACCACCAACATGCGTAATGCACCATCGGTTAGCGTAAACGCCCAGTAGTTACCCGTCACCAGAAGGTATTGTCGTACCTCTGATGACAGGTTCGCCAGTGCGTTGAGCATCAGTCGCTGGCCATAATGTATTTGGCCAGCTCAACGGTACGATTTACGTAGCCCCATTCGTTGTCGTACCACGCATAGATTTTCAGCTGAGTGCCGTTAACCACCATGGTGGAAAGCGCATCAACAATGCTGGAGCGAGGATCTGTGCGGTAATCGATCGATACCAACGGGCGTTCTTCGTAGCCAAGTACACCGTCGAGTTCATTCTCTGCCGCTTCTTTAAAGAGAGCGTTTACTTCGTCGATATTGGTCTCGCGTTCCAGCTCAAACACCATGTCCGTCAGCGAAGCATTGGCCAGAGGGATCCGCACGGCGTGGCCGTTCAGGCGGCCTTTCAGGTCAGGGAATATCTCGGTGATCGCTTTTGCTGATCCTGTCGTGGTTGGGATCAGGCTCATGCCGCAAGCGCGAGCGCGGCGCAGATCTTTATGCGGTGCGTCCAGTATGGTTTGCGTATTGGTGATGTCGTGAATTGTGGTCATTGAGCCGTGACGGATCCCCAGTTTTTCGTGCACAACTTTAATGACCGGTGCCAGGCAGTTTGTCGTGCAGGATGCAGCAGTCACAATGCGGTTCTGGCTTGGATCAAAAAGGTCGTGATTGATGCCCATGACCAGATTCAATGCGCCTTCTTCTTTTACCGGAGCGGTGACCAGTACCCGTTTCACCCCTTGTTCCAGATAGCGATTCAATACATCAACAGACTTGAATTTGCCACTGGCTTCAATGACCAGGTCGCAACCGGACCAATCAGTATCAGCAATCTCTTTGTTGCTGCTGAATACCAGTGGATTGCTATTGATACAGACTTTGTCGTCTTCAGCCGACACATCGTGGGGCCAAATACCGTGTACGGAGTCGAACTTAAGTAAGTGCGCAAACGTTGCGGCATCACCTGCCGGATCATTGATCTGAACGAATTCGAGTTCCGGGTAGTCCCAGCCCGCGCGCAACGCCAGACGCCCCATACGCCCAAAACCATTGATGCCTACTTTGATACTCATGATTATGTCTCCAAATACTGAGTTGAACGCGCGTAGTCATCTATTCGATTGGTGTTGATGCTGCGCATACATACGATTTTTCACATATATTATTTTTCATATGTGATGATGTCCAGTGAATCGATGTGCTGAATCAAAATATTAATAGGAAGGTCATAAAAAGGCCCCTCGCTCCCTAGTGGGAGGGAGGGACAGAATCTGTGTTAACTTCGCGAGTGGACGAAGTTAGAAGATGGGATGCGGATGAGTGTCCATCAAAGAAAGAGCACCAACCACCCATCCAGTATGGAGTCTAATGTTGCACTGCAACACTGTACTTTGGTCTACAAATCAACGGGTTTTTGATGCTCTTGGCAATATTTGTTGCAGATGCTTACTCAACAATAACATCTTCTTCATAGCGGAACGGGTGAGCATCATAGGTACCCATGATGCGCACATCACGCGCAAAGAAATCCAGTTCCTGCAGGGCATACTGCATCGACTTCTCACTGGGATGGCCTTCTACATCCAGATGGAAGCTGGTTGCGGTCATTGTGTCGGACGCCATGTAACTTTCCAGCTTCACCATATTTACGCCGTTGGTACTGAATCCGCCCAGCGCTTTGTACAGCGCGGCGGGAAGGTTACGTACTCTGAACATGATGGTGGTGATGTATTTTGTGGCCGGATCAAAATCAGGGATAACCTTATCGCGTGATAGGATCAGGAAGCGGGTCGTGTTGCCATCTTTATCCTGAAAGTTCTCGCGCAGGACTTCTAGGCCGTAAAGGTCTGCTGCCAGACTTGAAGCGATTGCGGCAAACTGTTTTTTGCCCGTCTCTGGCAGGGCGGAGGCTGATCCGGCGGTATCCAGGCTGGCAATTGGCTCCAGCCCTAATTCTTTAATGTGATCGAGACACTGTGCCAGTGCTTGGGGGTGAGACGAAACGGTTTTCAGTTCGTCCAGTTGAGTACCGGGCAGGCCCAGCAGGCAGTGGTTTACCGGTTCAAAATGCTCCCCTACGATATGTAGCTGGGTTTTTGGCATCAGGCGATAGATCTCTTCCACGCGACCGGCGGTGGAGTTTTCCAGCGGAATCATCGCCAGATCAGCTTTGCCGTCTTCCACCATAAACATTGCCTCAACAAAGGTTTCACAGGCAAAGGCTTCCATGTTCGGAAAAACACGGGTGCAAGATAGGTGAGAATATGCGCCGGGCTGGCCTTGGTAGGCGATGATTTGCGTTGAGTCGCTCATGATGTGATCCGTACAAACAAGGTGAGAAAGCCCAATATTATGGCACAGGCCACTTAGTAACTGGAAAAAAAATGCCCCTTTGGTAAGGTGGCTGCTCGATCGGCGAGTGGGTATGAAATGCCCTTCCCCAGCTCGCGACATGGCCCGATGGACACGAGGAGTTCCAGTGACAACAAGACGAACACAGCAGAAGCCAATCTATGACTTTATGGTGATTGGTGGCGGTATTCTTGGGATGTCTACAGCGATGCAGCTGCAAGACGCCTACCCGGGTTGTTCTGTGGTTGTACTTGAAAAGGAGTCATCACCGGCACAGCATCAGACGGGCCGTAATTCCGGTGTGATTCATGCGGGGGTGTATTACAAACCGGGTAGCCTGAAAGCGCAGTTTTGTAAGGCAGGAAATCAGGCCACTAAAGCTTTCTGTGATGAACATGGTATTCATTATGATCAGTGCGGAAAGCTCTTAGTCGCCACCGATGCTCAGGAGCTGGAGCGGATGCAGGCCCTGATCGAGCGCTGTGCTCAGAATGAGTTAGAGATTGAAGTGCTCGATCAGCAGCAACTGAATGCGCGGGAGCCCGAGATAACAGGGGTCGGTGCGATTTATGTACCCTCCACCGGTATCGTCAGCTATCGTGAAATTACCAATAAGATGGCTGAGCTGGTGGTAGCAAAAGGTGGGCAGGTGGACTACCACACACACGTAGAAGATCTGGAAGAATTTGTTGACCGGGTCACCGCATATACCAATCAGGGGCGCTTCCAGGCCCGTTATTTGGTGGCGTGCGCAGGATTGCAATCCGATCGCGTGGTTAAGATGCTGGGGAAAGAACCCGAGTTTCGTATCGTTCCGTTTCGTGGTGAGTATTACCTGCTGGACGCGTCTCATAACCAGATTGTGAACCATCTGATATATCCGATCCCTGATCCGGATCTGCCGTTTCTGGGGGTGCATCTGACCCGCATGATCGATGGAACGGTCACTGTGGGTCCCAATGCTGTGCTGGCGTTCAAGCGCGAAGGTTATAAACGAACATCGTTAAGTCTGAAGGATACCGCTGAGATGTTGCAGTATCCGGGTCTGCTACGGTTGTTGCGTAAGCATTTTCGTACCAGTCTGACTGAGCTAAAAAACTCATTGAGCAAAGCGGGATATCTGAAGTTAGTGCAGAAGTACTGTCCTTCATTGCAGCTTGGTGATCTGCAGTCTTATCCAGCGGGGATTCGTGCACAGGCGGTCGCGTTAGATGGCAGTCTTGTGGATGATTTTCTGTTCGTGAACACTCAGCGTTCGCTGGTGGTGTGCAATGCACCGTC
>JAGSHA010000352.1 GCA_023954795.1 Oceanospirillaceae bacterium
AGGGTGTAATCATCAACGACAAGCACATCGAAGTTATCGTACGTCAGATGTTGCGCAAAGTTGAGATCCTGTCGTCTGGTGACTCCACCTTCATCCCGGGTGATCAGGTTGAATACCAGGCTGTTGTGGCTGAGAACGCTCAGCTCGAAGCAGACGGTAAGATCCCGGCGAAGTTTGAACGAGTCCTGTTGGGTATCACTAAGGCATCTCTGGCAACAGAATCCTTCATCTCTGCTGCATCCTTCCAGGAGACCACTCGAGTCTTGACTGAAGGTGCGGTGACCGGCAAGAAGGATTACTTGCGCGGACTGAAGGAAAACGTTGTTGTGGGTCGTCTGATCCCTGCAGGTAGCGGTCTTGCATACCATGCCGAGCGTAAGCGCAAGAAAGCGCAGCCGGAAACTGGTACAGCAACCGTGAGTGCGGAAGAAGTGCAGCAGGCACTGACCGAAGCACTGAACGCTTCAATGCCAGACGCTGAATAAATTTTATTCAATGTTTGACGTTATGGGTCGGAATTGAGTACAATTCCGGCCCCTTTTGTGACTGGATTAATTTCAATCCAGTTTTTTATGGTGCCCATCAAAACGTGGAGTTTGCTAAATAATGGCAACTATTAACCAGTTGGTGCGCAAGCCTCGTAAACGTAAGGTGCAAAAAAGTGACGTTCCTGCTCTGCAGGCATGCCCACAGCGCCGTGGCGTGTGTACCCGTGTTTACACTACTACCCCGAAGAAACCGAACTCAGCATTGCGTAAAGTATGTCGTGTTCGTCTGACCAACGGATTTGAAGTGACTTCCTACATCGGTGGTGAAGGCCACAACTTGCAGGAACACTCCGTTGTACTGATTCGCGGTGGTCGTGTAAAAGACCTTCCGGGTGTACGCTACCACACTGTTCGCGGTTCTCTTGACTGCTCCGGTGTGAATGATCGTAAACAAGGCCGCTCCAAGTACGGTACCAAACGTCCTAAGTCTTAATCGCCATCCCTAATGGCGAGGCTAAGCAGCGGTCTTTAAGTAGGCCGCTGGCGCGCTAAACCAGACAGGATAAGAGTAAGGCGGGTGTCGTTTGACTACCTGAATACCTGAAGACCTTTTTAAATTTGAGGGCTTATCAATGCCTAGAAGAAGAGTTGCTGCGAAGCGCGAAATTCTGCCGGATCCAAAATTCGGTAACACAATTCTGGCAAAGTTTATCAACCACGTAATGATCAGCGGTAAGAAATCTGTCGCTGAGAAAATCGTGTACGGAGCACTGGACAAAATCCAGGAGCGCTCTGACCAGGATCCTCTGGAAATCTTCGATAAAGCGCTGGAAACTGTTCAGCCTATGGTCGAAGTAAAGTCCCGCCGTGTCGGTGGTGCTACTTACCAGGTGCCTGTTGAGGTTCGTCCTAGCCGTCGTATGGCCTTGGCTATGCGTTGGTTGGTAGATGCATCTCGCGGTCGTGGTGAAAAATCCATGGCGCTGCGTCTGGCTGGTGAACTGGCTGATGCTGCAGAAGGCCGTGGTGCTGCTGTGAAGAAACGTGAAGACGTTCATCGCATGGCTGAAGCGAACAAAGCATTCGCTCACTACCGCTTCTAAGCTGCTGAGGATTGAGTTGTGGCTCGTAAAACTCCTATCGCACAATATCGTAACATCGGTATTTGTGCGCACGTAGATGCTGGCAAGACCACTACCACTGAGCGTGTCTTATTCTACACCGGTCTGTCCCATAAAATTGGTGAGGTGCATGATGGTGCAGCTACCATGGACTGGATGGAGCAGGAGCAGGAACGAGGTATTACCATTACCTCTGCTGCGACTACTTGTTTCTGGAAAGGGATGAATCAGCAGTTTGAAGACCATCGTATCAACATCATCGATACGCCGGGGCACGTTGACTTCACCATTGAAGTAGAACGTTCTCTGCGGGTATTGGATGGTGCTGTGGTTGTGCTTTGTGCATCTTCCGGTGTACAGCCTCAGACTGAGACTGTATGGCGGCAGGCGAACAAATATGAAGTACCACGTATGGTTTTCGTCAATAAGATGGACCGTATGGGTGCGGATTTCTTCATGGTCGTTGACCAGTTGAAGGAGCGTCTGGGTGCGACTGCTGTGCCGATCAATTTCCCGATTGGTGCGGAAGACGAGTTTAAAGGTGTCGTGGATCTGATTCTCATGAAAGCTATCATGTGGAATGAGTCGGATCAGGGCATGACTTACGAGCTGCAAGACATCCCTGCAGATCTCCAGGATAAAGCCGAAGCGCTGCGCGAAGACATGGTCGACGCTGCAGCCGAGGCATCCGAAGAGCTGATGGACAAATACCTTGAAGAGGGCGAGTTGTCCGCAGAAGAAATTAAAGCGGGATTGCGTCAGCGTACGCTGGATAACGACATTGTTCTGATGCAGTGTGGTTCTGCATTTAAGAACAAAGGCGTTCAGGCGGTACTTGATGCTGTCATCGAATATATGCCGTCTCCGGTCGAAGTTAAAGCGATCGAAGGTACGCTTGATGATGCAGCAGAAACTGTCGCAATTCGCGAAGCTGATGACGAGGCGCCATTTTCGGCGCTGGCGTTTAAGATCGCAACCGATCCATTCGTAGGTACGCTAACTTTCGTGCGTGTGTATTCCGGTGTTCTGAACTCTGGCGACAGTGTGATGAATTCTGTGAAAAGCAAGAAAGAGCGTGTTGGTCGTATGGTGCAGATGCACTCCAATAACCGTGAAGAGATCAAAGAGGTTCGCGCAGGCGACATTGCGGCTCTGATCGGTATGAAGGACGTAACGACCGGTGACACTTTGTGTGCTACCAATAACGTTATCGTCTTGGAGCGTATGGAGTTTCCGGAACCGGTTATCTCTGTTGCGGTTGAGCCAAGGTCTCAGGCGGATCAGGAAAAAATGGGTATAGCGCTGGGTAAGCTCGCGCAGGAAGACCCATCTTTCCGGGTAGAAACTGATCAGGAAACGGGTCAGACTATCATTTCCGGCATGGGTGAGCTTCACCTGGATATTCTCGTGGATCGAATGAAGCGAGAGTTCAAGGTTGAAGCGAACATCGGTAAACCACAGGTTGCCTACCGCGAAAAAATTCGCCAGTCAGTTAACGCAAATCATAAGTTTGCGCGACAGTCTGGTGGTCGCGGTCAGTACGGTCACGTTGTGATTGAGTTCAGTCCATCTGATAAAGAGGGGCTGGAGTTTATCAACGAGGTTGTGGGTGGTGCGATTCCGAAGGAATTCATCCCGGCGATCGAAAAAGGTATCACCGAGCAAATGCAGAACGGTGTTATCGCAGGCTACCCGCTTATCGGCCTGAAGGCTCGTCTTCATGATGGGTCCTTCCACGAGGTTGACTCCAACGAGATGGCGTTTAAAATCGCGGCATCTCAGGCGCTTAAGAAGTACGCGCAGGAAGCCAGTCCGTGCTTGCTAGAGCCGATGATGAAAGTAGAGGTGGTCACTCCTGAGGAGTACATGGGTGACGTGATGGGAGACCTGAATCGTCGTCGTGGCCTTGTTCAGGGTATGGAAGACAGCTCTTCCGGTAAGGTCATTAATGCACAAGTACCATTGGGTGAAATGTTCGGATACGCAACTGATTTGCGCTCCGCTACCCAGGGTCGTGCGACCTACTCTATGGAATTTGAAGATTACGCTGAAGCGCCAAAAAATGTCGCTGATGCGGTTATCAATCAGAATTAATTATTGCCCTTTCGTTTAAGAGGTATTAACCGTGGCTAAAGAACAATTTGAACGCTCCAAGCCGCACGTTAACGTTGGTACTATCGGCCACGTTGACCACGGCAAAACTACACTGACTGCTGCCCTGACCCGCGTATGTGCGGAAGTTTTCGGCGGTGAAATGAAAGCGTTCGATCAGATCGATAACGCTCCAGAAGAACGTGAGCGTGGTATCACTATCGCAACGTCTCACGTTGAATACGATTCTAC
>JAGSHA010000137.1 GCA_023954795.1 Oceanospirillaceae bacterium
GATCAATTCTTTTTATGAACTGCGCGTTTCCGACTCTGGAAGAAGATGCGGTACCGATCAGTGATGTGACCATTGGGCCTTACTGTAAACACCCGTACACCACCCACTCTGTGTTCAATATTTCAGGCATGAGTTATGGCGCAATTTCTAAACCCGCTGTTCAGGCCCTGGCAATGGGGGCTTCGAGGGCAGGGTGCTGGATGAATACCGGGGAGGGAGGTCTCAGCCCTTATCATCTGGAGGGAGGCTGTGATCTGGTCTTTCAAATTGGTACGGCAAAGTATGGCGTTCGAGATGAAAAAGGGCAGCTTAGCAACGAAAAACTTAGAGAGGTTGCTGCCCACCCGCAAGTGAAGATGTTTGAGATCAAGATGAGTCAGGGAGCGAAGCCCGGAAAAGGTGGGATTCTTCCCGGAGGCAAGGTCACAGCCGAAATCGCAGCGATCAGGGGGATTCCTCAAGGAGAGGCTTCGGTCAGCCCTAATGGTCACCCTGATATACGATCTCCCGAGGATTTACTGGCGATGATCCAGCGGATACGTGAAGTGACGGGCAAGCCTGTTGGCTTTAAGGCGGTATTAGGAGATGTGAATTGGCTGAAGCACTTTTTTGATCTGATTTTGGATAAGGGGGAGGCTGTCGCACCGGACTTTATTACCGTTGATAGCGCTGATGGCGGTACCGGCGCAGCACCTCAGCCCTTGATGGATTATGTGGGTCTGACCCTTAAAGAAAGTTTACCGCTGCTGGTTGATATGTTGGTCGAGCGTGGGCTTAAAAAACGGATCAAGATCATCGCGTCAGGTAAGCTGATCGTTCCGTCTAAAGTTGCATGGGCGCTGGCGACCGGCGCTGACTTTGTGGCTTCGGCCCGAGGGTTTATGTTTTCGCTGGGATGTATTCAGGCGATGCAGTGTAACAAAGATACCTGTCCTACCGGCATTACGACCCATAACCCGCGTTTGCAGCAAGGGCTTGATCCTGCTGATAAAGCGAATCGTGTCGCGCATTACCATAAGTACATCAGTTATGGCGTTGGTCTGATTGCGCATTCTTGTGGGGTAAAAGAGCCGCGGCTGTTACGCAGGCACCACGTGAAGATTGTATCGGATCATGGGTTGTCGGTGGCGATGGATAAGTTGCATCCTATGCCGGAAGAGCGCTCGTATGTGCGGGCGGAAGATATAATTGCAACGTCTGAATCGGATCTAGGTCAGGCTGTCGGCCAGAGCAAACTCGATTAACAAAAAAGCCCGGGGTAGTTTCCCGCCCCGGGCTTTTATCGTCTTGAATAGACGTTTAGCTATTGGCTAGCAGTGGATGCTTACTTGTTAGCAGCAGCCAGAGCAGCGTTCAGCGTTTCACTTGGGCGCATAACTTTCTTAACGGTTTCACGTTTAGCGTGGTAGTAACCGTCCAGATCAGCAGGTTTGCCCTGTGCTGCAGCCAGTTCAGCAATGATCTGCTCTTCGTTGTCAGCCAGTGCTTTCGCCAGCGGAGCAAACTGTGCAGCCAGTTCAGCATCTTCTGTCTGAGCAGTAACTTCCTGTGCCCAGTACAGACCCAGATAGAAGTGGCTACCACGGTTGTCCAGCTCACCGGTCTTACGGGAAGGAGATTTGTTCTCTTCCAGCAGTTTGCCTGTTGCAGCATCCAGTGTTTTAGCCAGAATTGCAGCGCGAGGGTTGTCGTTCTTGATGCCCATATCTTCCAGAGATACAGCCAGAGCCAGGAATTCACCCAGAGAGTCCCAGCGCAGGTGGTTTTCTTCTTCAACCTGCTGTACGTGTTTAGGTGCGGAACCGCCTGCACCTGTTTCGTACATACCGCCGCCTTTCAGCATTGGAACGATAGACAGCATCTTCGCAGACGTACCCAGTTCGATAATTGGGAACAGGTCTGTCAGGTAGTCACGCAGTACGTTACCGGTTACAGAGATAGTATCGTTGCCGCGGAACATGCGGTCCATGCTGTAACGGATCGCCTGATTGTAAGTCTTGATGTAAATTTCCAGACCATCAGTGTCGTGATCGTTCAGGTATTCATTAACCTTCTTGATCAGTTCAGCATCGTGTGCACGTTTGTAATCCAGCCAGAATACAGCTGGAGTATCAGACTGACGGGCACGAGTTACGGCCAGTTTAACCCAGTCACGTACAGGCTCGTCTTTAGTCTGGCATGCACGCCAGATATCGCCTTTCTCAACATCGTGCTGCATCAGAACGGTACCGTCTGCTGCAACCACACGCATAACGCCAGGCTCAGTTTCGTAAGTCTTGTCGTGAGAACCGTATTCTTCAGCTTTCTTAGCCATCAGACCGACGTTAGGTACCGTACCGATCGTAGTCGGATCAAACGCACCGTTAGTCTTACAGTAGTTGATCATTTCCTGATAGATACGTGCGTAAGTGGACTCAGGCATTACCGCTTTAGTATCTTTTGGCTTGCCATCAGGACCCCACATCTTACCGCCGTTACGGATCATTGCAGGCATAGATGCATCAACGATTACGTCGGAAGGAACGTGCAGGTTGGTGATACCTTTAACGGAATCAACCATTGCCATTTCTGGACGGTGCTCGTGGCATGCGTGGATCGCTTCTTCGATCTCTTCACGCTGTGAGCGAGGCAGGCTAGCAATCTTGTCGTATACGCTGCCGATACCGTTGTTCGGGTTTACACCCAGCTTGTCAAACAGTTCACCGTACTGCTCGAACAGTTCTTTGTAGAATACAGTTACCGCGTGGCCGAATACGATCGGGTGGGAAACCTTCATCATGGTCGCTTTAACGTGCAGGGACCACATTACGCCGGTTTCTTTGGCGTCGTTCATGCTTTCTTCGAAGAACTCACGCAGCTCTTTAGCGCTCATGCGCATGCTGTCCAGAATCTCGCCTTGCTCCAGGCTCAACTCTTTCTTAACTTCAACGTTGCCAGCAGCATCTACGAATTCAATGCGGACATCGCCAGCGTCTTCCATTGTGATGGACTGTTCGCTGGAGAAGAAATCACCGCCGCGCATGTAGTCAGCGTGAGTACGGGATGCTTTGCTCCATTTACCCATGGAGTGTGGGAACTTACGTGCGAAGGCTTTTACTGCGCCCGGTGCACGACGGTCAGAGTTGCCTTCACGCAGTACAGGGTTTACAGCAGAACCCAGAATTTTGGAGTAGCGTGCTTTGATCTCTTCTTCAGCAGCAGTTTCAGGCGCTTCTGGGACGTCAGGGACGTTGTAGCCCTGAGCCTGAAGTTCAGCAACGCATGCTTTCAACTGAGGGATAGAAGCACTGATGTTTGGCAGTTTAACGATGTTAGCTTTAGGGTCCTGAGTCAGGTTGCCCAGGAATGCCAGACCATCCTGTACCTGCTGGTCGTCAGCCAGGTTTTCAGGAAATGCGGACAAGATACGGCCTGCCAGGGAGATGTCAGTAATTTTAACGTCGATACCCGCTGCAGATGTAAAAGTGCGGACGATTGGCAGCAGAGAAGCAGTTGCCAGCGCTGGAGCTTCGTCAGTCAGCGTGTAGTAAATGGTTTGCTCTGGTGTAGTCATTCTAATCCCCAAGTGTATATAGCTCTGGAATGGCCATAGGCTTCGTGTAAGGTGACTTGTGGTCGCCTTTGTCCCTTATCCGAACTTCGTCGGATTTAAACTCGTTGGTTATAATTTTTCGCGATGTAGTATACAGAAAAAATCATGATGTTTGTATGTTGAATTGTTGCACCAAAGGATAATAAATCGTCCTCTATGCCGCACTGCAGCAGGGAATAGGGCCTATGTCTAAAGTCGCAGATCAGTGTAGAATTTTTACAACACCTTGTAGTACGGGCGTTTCAGCACAGCTTTCCCTGGCACGTGCACAACGCAAATGAGCACTATTTAACCGCTTGTTTCGCTCTCGCAGAAAAGTGATGATTGGGTAAGGCAGTTCGCTCGTTCAAGCTGATATTTCAGTTGAACAATATGCGAGATCAGGAATCTGCTGCTATAGCTACTGTCAGGGAATAGAGGAACTGTCCGGAGGACTGATGCGGCGTTTGTACATAAGCCTGATTGCGCTTGCAATCATTCCGTTGCTGTTACTTATTACCGCGTACGCCGCTACGCCATACATGGTGCAATGGGGCGCAGCGCGATGGTTAACGGCACAGGGCTTTACCGGTATTACGCTGGATATAGAGCGCCCGGAATGGAATGAGTTGCGTATACGCCAATTCAGGGCTTCTAAAGCAACGGATAGTGCGGACCTGTTACTGGAAACCGGCTCCATTCTAATCCGGTTTTCTCCAGTAAAAGTGTGGGCGACACAAAAAGTTGATCTGATTGAGCTGCCCGCATCTCACCTAAGCGTGCGTCTTAAAGATAACGCGAAAGACCAACAGTTGAATAAGCCTGATGCGTATCTGGATCTGGCGTCTTTTCTACCGGCCGTTTGGTTTGCTGCAGTCCCGGCTGATCAGGTTCGTGTGGGTGAATTGGACATCGATCTGGATTACCCCGTCGGTCAGCCGGACTGGTCGCTGAAAGGCGCATTGCTGGTTGAATCCGAGCGGCTGTATAGCCGCCTGCGTTTTTACCGTGAAGAGCTGGATCTTGGATGGGGGGATCTCGAACTTGCGGCGGATAATCATTTTAACTTGCGGTTATTGCAGCAGGACACGCCCTTTGTCGTGATAGATGGCAGCCTCAACGCTGGATCTACTGTAGTGCTGCACGCGAACCAGCTCATTGATTTGCAGGGACTAGGGCATTGGTTGCATCGTTTTATGCCTGATATGGGCGTTCCTGCGCTCTCCGGTTCTGTCAGTACACAAGGGACATTTAGTCTACCGCTTCAGGCCGCGTTATCTCCCGACACGATGCTGTCTCAGATGGTGTCTGAGCATCGTTTTAAGACTCAGGCATCTCTAGAAGGTATGTCACCCGTATTATCGGATATCGCGTTGAATTTGAGTGGTACGGTCCGTGTTTCGGATAAGCGTGTCGCAGCCTCTCTGAATAAAGGCAACACGGTGACGGTCGTTAAACCACAACTCCCGGATGTTCAGATGAAGCAGGCTCGAGTGACGCTAAAGCGTCCGGTTGCCTTTAATACAGTCATGGGGCGTGACGGAATAACTCTGACCAATTTGCCGATTTCTGGCGAGCTAACGCTTTCGCCATTATCTCAGGGCAAACATCGTGCAGTTATCAGTCCGGTACAGTTCAGTGTCGATTCAGCCGATCTGGTTCAACATCAATATAAAGGCTCGATAAGTTTCGCTCGTTTGAGTCTTGATGTGCCGGATCAGCGTCTGCCTGATATTTCAGTTAAGACCGATTTTGACGTCGATCCACAGGTGCTGAACACGACGTTTGATCTGAATACACTGGAGCTCCCACTGAGAATCACCGGGCGATCCTCTACAGATCTGGAAGATATGAGTAGTGCCATACAGTGGACTTTGAAGGCATTAGCTATTGCTGGGTTAGAGAAGCAATTGCGTAATTATTTCTCAGCCGTCCCAGCAGAACTGACGTTGAAGAGTGGAAGGCTGTTGCACAATGGTGAGGCTAAAATTCGCAATGCCAAAATGCATGTTAACTATTGGAATGCGATCAATCAGGCTGATCTGACCTGGAATAAAACGGAACTGGATAATGTTGTATGGCGCTCTAGCGGGCGTTACAACGAAAAAGGATGGCTCAATGATCGCGGGACGCTACAAATAGCACGTATTTTCAGTGGTGTAGAGGTGAGCTCGTTGCAAACGGAGTACCGCTTTACGCGTCAGCCAAGCAGTGAGGGCAAGATCAAAATGGCACCCGTGACGGCTTCTCTGCTGGGTGGTGATATTCAGATCAATGAATTTGAAACAGCGTTGGCACCACTGAGTGTGATGACCTCTGTTAAGCTGCAACAGTTAGATATGGCGGAGATACTTAAGCTGGAGCAACAGGAGGGTTTGAGTGGAGAGGGACGCCTCAACGGGCAGTTTCCAATCGTGTTTGATAGCGATGGGTTACGCATCAGTGATGGTCGTTTGATTGCGGAAGCGCCGGGTGGGGCTATCAGATTTCAACCTGATGGTTCTGTCGCCGCATATGCCGCCGCCAATCAGGGGTTGGCGATGGCCTTGGGGGCGCTTGAGAACTTTCAGTACGATACACTGGAGATAAAGTTGAACTATGCGCCCGACGGTACTGCGCTGTTGAACACCCGTCTGAAAGGGCATAACCCTGATTGGAATAAGGGGCATCCGGTTGATTTTACAATCAACGTGGAGGAGAACATTCCTGATCTGATCCGTACATTGCAGTTTGCAGATGAATTGACGGAAAAGTTGGAAAAACGTTACCGTGACTAATCTTAGCGTTTAGCTTCGCTGAGTAGAATGGACGCGTATAACCGAGGTGTGATGATGAAACTGACAACAAGCATGCCGCCGATACTGGTTCTCGTGGCAGCGATGGGCGTAACGGCCTGTTCTCCAAGAGTGGAGGTGGCGGTTCCAAGTGAGCCAATTACGATTAATCTCAATGTGAAAATTGAACATGAGATTCTCGTAAAAGTGGATAAAGAGATTGATTCGCTGCTAAGTGAACAGAGCGATATCTTTTAAGGAATTAGAGGTATTTCTATGTATCATCGTATACAACAGGTTCTGACAGCGATTACGCTGGCGTTGACGCTGGTTGCCTCGCAGGCGTGGGCTATTTCAAAAGACGACGCTAAGGCACAGGGACTGATCGGCGAGCGTGCCAACGGATATATTGGCATTGTGGTTTCTAAGCCTTCGGCGGATCTATCCCGCTTAGTGTCTGATATTAACCAGAAGCGTAAAGCGGCATACCAGAAAAGTGCGGCGAGTGCGGGTGTAGAGCGTAATGTGTTCGAATTGCGGATGGGGCAGCGTTTGCAAAATCGCACGCCACAAGGCCAGTACATCCAGTTAAAAAACGGAAACTGGAAACGTAAGTGAACGACGTAATATAGCGCCGCTTATGGCGGCGTCTGAGCGGCTGTCAATTCTAGCCTGGAAGGAGTTGGGGATGCACACAGGTATACAATTTCCGGGGTTTTCGGCTGCTTTTGCCCGGATATATTTTGTATTCATATCATTAACCTTCTCATCGTGGGTGGTCGCGCAATCTGAGTTTTCGTCGGACTCCATTTACCAGTTTAAATACCAACTCGCGAATACCTCCTTCTTAATCGCTCCCGACGACGCACGTCTACACGTGCGTATCTACGCTTATGATCATAGGTTGGCGGACGTGTCCGCAGTTGTAGTCAAAGACGCGTATGTTGACCGCCCTCAAAGTGATACTGAGTACCAAGTAGCCTTTACGGGTGAGGATTTAGAGAGAGCTTTGCAGCAATATCATGGTTCAGATCGCATTTTTAGTGACCACGATGCAGGTGTTTACCTGATATGGACGGTAGATATAAACGGCGATGGTCAGATCTGCGAAGGTGATTTGAGAATCGACTACAATAAAATGCCGGATTTGTTCTACGGAATTCAGCCCCGATCAGCAGGGCTGGACGAAACTGTCACTGTTTATCTGATCCCGCTGCAGGGTGGTGCATGCCGGTCATTTGAATAATCAATACGCTCAGTTTTAGTGCGAGTATTATCTTCACTAAACGCTGGGCGCTGTGATAACGTGAAGTTCAATCAACTTGAGACTGATGTCGGGTCGAATCATGGATAGAGATGACAAAACACTCGAAAACGACTTGATTGATCTACCTCTCAGCGAACATGATTCAAAATGGGTTCGAGCCTGTAGCCAATGTGATGGTCAAATGACCGTGACAGCCAAAGAGGCCGAACAGTATGAAGGCCCGGGGCGTGAGCACGGGTTACGCTTTAGCTGCCAACGCTGTGATCACAGCGTTTCAATCGCAAGTTCACTTACCATTTTTACCAACTTAGCCAGTGCCCTGATGGTTCTGTGCGGTGGGATCTA
>JAGSHA010000117.1 GCA_023954795.1 Oceanospirillaceae bacterium
ACAAAATAACGATAACAATTAGAAGAGGCCACACCATGGCTCAGGAAGCAGCGATGAAAAATAATAACCTGATCTACGTGATAGAAGACGAAGAAGATCTGGGGCAGCTGATGTGCCGGGCGCTGGAAAATTTTCGCTATCAGGTGCGTTATTTCACCAACGGTGTGGATGCGCTGACTGCGGCACCCAAGGATAACCCGGATATCTGTATTGTTGACCTGAACCTGCCTGATATGGATGGCCTGGAGCTGGTGAAACAGTTCGACAGCCAGCACCGTGGCGTGATTATCGTTTCGGGGCGGGATGACCTGACGGATCGGGTGTTGGGGCTGGAGTTTGGCGCTGATGATTACGTCACCAAACCGTTCGAACCCCGTGAGCTGGTCGCACGGGTGCAGAGTTTGCTCCGGCGGTTGCAGCGAAGTGTTGAAGCGGAAACCGTGGTGGCTAAAAAAGCAGAGTTTTCGGGCTGGGTGTTCCGTCCGGATTCGCTGGAGCTGAGCTATCAGACACAGGAGAAACAGTCTCTCAGCCGTGCTGAAGGTGACATGTTGCTGTCGCTGCTCAAACATCCTTTTCAGATCCTCTCCCGTGATCAGTTGTTGGGAGATAACTGCACGCCGTATGACCGCAGTATCGATGTCCGTATGTCCCGTTTGCGTAAGAAGCTGGAGGGCAGTGGAGATGGCAATGAGCTGATTAAAACCGTGTATGGCGCAGGATACATGCTGACGACCGCGGTGGTGTGGAGCTAGTTGAGTTTGGATGTTGGGAATCGCGTTGCTCGTCCCAACCTACGATTAAAACTCGCCAACGAACGACTACGAGAAAATGTGTCAGGGCGTAGGTTGGGACGAGCGCAGCGATTCCCAACACATTGAGTTTTCCAAATTCGATACCGGTGGGATGCCTCATTTGTTTCATCAAGACACCGAAAAAAGCGCTTACAGGTAGGTTGGGACGAGCGTAGCGATTCCCAACATAAATGTATGAAAAACACTAAAAAAGGGGAGCTGATTAGCTCCCCTTTTTTTATACGTCAGAGACAGAGATCAGGTCGTCTCTTTCTCTTTTTTCTGCTCGTCTTCAGCATCGGCGAAGATGACTTCGTCCTCCGGCCGGTGACGTCCCATCAGCTTTGGACGTTCGATCAGGAAGTACAGCAACAAACCAATCACAACGGCGTAAACAGTCGCTTTTGGATCAGGCATCGCCAGTGTTACCGCAACAATACCGGCAACCCCACGCTCGGTTGGGTTCTTCAGCTGTTCCATACCCACCATGATGCAGATGTAGGCAGTCAGGATCAGCGTCAGGGACAGCGCAATCGGCAGTACGGGTTTGAACAGGGTGACCAGCGGCAAAATGAACAGCGCTACAAGGCCAGTGATCCAGAATGTGCCGCCACCACTGTAGATGGAATCCATCGCTTTGCGACCCATTGCATAACGTTCTGCAACGGTTGCGTGTGCAGCCGTCCACAGAGGCCCGGCCAAACCCGGCCACGGTGCGAAAAATGCGTGGATAGCGTTACGCAGTGCGGTCACCACGTGAACACGGTCAACGTTCTCTTCGATAGACTCATCCGGACGCGTGTGATGAACACGTTTTACCAGTGTAAAACCGACAATGATGTCACCAAAGGCAATGACGTACGCGATGATTGCAGTAGGGATCGCCAGCAGGAATACGTCCCAGCCCGGGAAGCCAACGGTGAATGTCAGATACTGGAACATCAGCGCGAAGTCAGGCTGCGTGATACCCCATTCGATCTCTGGTACGGCGTATTCACCGGTGGTCCAGCCAATGATCATCGCGATGATCATACCCGGTACCATACCGAAGTTAGCGATACGTTTTGCCAGCGAGCTTTCGTTCACAATGTTTTTGAATGACAGCGAGAACAGAATGTATGCAGAGATGATAGAACCCACGATCAATGAGATCGGCGTAGCGTCAACACGGCCACCGACTTTCAGTTCGCCCATCATAGCGGCGATACCTGCACCAATAATGATGCCGGACTTTAGCGAGTTCGGGATAACTTCAACCAGCTTAGAGCCCCAGCGGGTGATACCCAGAATCAAGAAGATGATGCTGACTTCCAGCTGCAGTGCAAACAAGGCCTTGATTGCTTCAGGCCCGGGTTCAAAACCTTTCAGATACAGCAACACCACCGGAATCGCGGGGGTGATCCAGCCCGGCACCAGAGGGACGCCCATCAGTGCCGGCAGGCAGTAACCCAAACCTGCAACGAAGGTGAAAGCCAGTGCGGCTTCGTACGGCATACCGAGATATTTTTGCAGAAGAGGAATCATCGCCAGGCCAACCACAAACATGATCAGGCCTTGGATCATCTCTGGGGTTTCCCATTTGTAATGTACAAACGGCAGACGAATTTTAAACGGGCCTAATGGCCAGTAGGGTTGTTCCTCGCCGAAGGGGCGTTGGATCAAAGGCATCTTTTTTTCCTTATTAGTGGCTCGCGCTATCACAAGGGCCATTTTCTCGGAGGGGCCGCACAAGAAGGGGAGTGCTTCCCACGTCGAGCAGAATGGTGATCCCGCGAGGCAGTAAACAGGAAAACTACAAATAGACTTTGTCGTAATTCTTACGAATTGTAACGGTGTGAATGAAGCGCCGATGGGGGACTGTATTTTTTATCTTTAGTGATCAATCAATTGATGAATATCAAACACATCTTTTAGCCTCAGGCGTACTGTTCTCAGTGTGACATTTTGTCGCAGTTGTGATTTTGGTTATATGGAGTGTGCGTTGGTGAAAACATTGACTAAGCTATCTGTGGTTGTGGGGCTCTCTACTTATTTTGCACTTTCCGGTTTTCAGGCGGTTGCGCAAGATTCTAAACCTCACTCTATGCATCAGCACTCGGCATCTGCGACACAGGCTCAGGTGGCGGAAGTCATAACCTCCGGGGTTGTGAAAGGTATTTTGCCGTCGACGAATCAGCTCAAGATTCGACATCAGCCGATTCCTGAGTGGTCGATGGGTGCGATGCAGATGAAGTTTTTTCTGGCTCCCTATTTAGAGATTACCGATTTCCAAGAAGGTCAGGAGATCAAGTTTCGCCTGCATCAGAAGAACATGATGAAGTACACCATTCTGGAAATTCTGGATAAATAATATCAACAGACAGGCCAAGGGAAGTCACCTGTCTGATAGTAAGTATGAGTGTATGTGATTCAGCGAAGGGCTATTGCCCGCGAATCACTGACCGCAGTGACGTTGCCCACTGTTTTGTTTGAAAATCATAGCGTGTTCATTTGACTGATCGTTGATGGAATTGCGCTTGAAGGTACCAAAATGGATCTGAACGTTCGTTTTCTCCGCCCCGTGTTTGTGTTTGTTGTCTTGCTACTGGCATCACTGCTGACTTCGTCTATCGCCATGGCGATGGCTCCAGTGTCTGAAACCCAGAAACTGGAGACTATTCAGCAAGCGTTTCTACAAACCAGCACGATTCGCGAAAAGTCCCCTGTTGCTGAAGGCAAAATGTCGGCGTGGACGGTATATAACGGTGAAGACATTGCCGGATACGCCTTCGAAACGAACGATGTGGTCAATATTCCTGCCTATTCCGGCAAGCCGATCAATACACTGGTGGTGATGGATATCAGCGGGAAGCTGCTGGCGACCCGTGTCCTGGAGCATCACGAACCGATTCTGCTGGTGGGCATACCCGAGCAAAAACTGTTCGATTTTGCGGCTGCCTACGAAGGCCTGAACGTGACTGATAAGGTCCGTGTTGGCGCGAGTAATAATCCCGATGTTGTGAATGTGGATGTGGTATCTGGCGCCACCGTTACGGTTATGGTGGTGAATGAGGCGATCATGCGCTCAGCACGAAAAGTCGCTCAGGTGCTGGGGATTGCGGGTTTGTCTGAGCAGGCAAAAGTGCCACCGGCCACCATCAAACCGGATCTGTTTAAAAAAGCCAACTGGACTGAACTGACCGGCGATGGATCGATTCGCCGACTGAGTCTGATCGAAGGTGATATCGACAAGGCCTTTGAAGGTACTGCGGCTGCTACAAAAGGCCGTCATGGTGAAGGTCGTAAGCAACGTCCCTTCATCGATATGTACTACGCACCACTCAATATTCCCACCATTGGCCGTAACTTGTTGGGCGATGATCAGTTCAAGTGGCTGATGGGGGAGCTGGGCGAGGGTGATCAGGCGATTGCTGTCATGGGCAGCGGCCAGTACTCCTTTAAGGGCAACGGTTATGTGCGCGGCGGTATCTTTGACCGCACTCAGCTGCAGCAGTCCGACAAAGTGATCAGCTTCCATGATACCGATTACTACCGTTTGGATGATGTCTACATCGACGGCTTCCCCGGCTTTAAAGAGATGGCGATCTTTATCGTACGCAATCAGTATGATTTTGATCCCGGTACACCGTGGCAGATCGAGCTGCTGGTGCGTCGTCAGGTCGGTGCACTGGACAGTGTGTTCACCAGTTTTTACGGCGATTACCTGACGCTGGAACAGTATATCGACCGTCCGGCACCGGTGGTGGAACCCGAACCTGAAGCGTTGTGGATCTCTATCTGGAAAGACAAGGCCTTCCAGATTGGCGTCTTGAGTGTCGCGTTAGGTGTGCTCTTCATCGTGATCTTTATTCAGGATGTGCTGGTGCGTTATCCGCGCTTCCTGCACGCCTTCCGTCGCGGCTACCTGATCTTCACCGTGTTCTTTATTGGCTGGTACACCCTCGGTCAGCTCTCGGTGGTGAACGTCTTTACCTTTGTACATGCGCTGAAAGGCGACTTCCAATGGGAGCTGTTCCTGCTAGACCCGATTCTGTTCATTCTCTGGGGATTCGTGGCGATGACCATGTTGCTCTGGGGGCGTGGCATCTTCTGTGGCTGGTTGTGTCCGTTTGGTGCCTTGCAGGAGCTGATCAACGAGCTGGCCCGCCGCTTCAATGTGAAACAGTTTGAGCCGCCGTTTGCTGTCCATGAACGCCTTTGGGCGGTGAAGTATGTGATTTTGCTGGGACTGTTTGCGATCTCGCTGGAGTCACTGGCCGAAGCGGAAAAATATGCTGAGGTAGAGCCTTTTAAAACAGCCTTCCTGCTTAAATTCCAGCGAGAGTGGGGCTACGTATTCTACGCCGTATTCCTGCTGCTGATCTCCATCTTTACCCGCAAAGTGTACTGCCGTTACATCTGCCCACTGGGTGCAGCATTAGCGATTCCAGCACGCTTGCGACTGTTTGACTGGCTGAAGCGTCGTAAAGAGTGCGGACAGCCTTGTAAGGTTTGCGCTAATGAGTGCGAGATTCAGGCGATCCATCCGGACGGGTCGATCAATGGCAATGAATGCCACCAGTGTCTGGACTGCCAGATGACTTACTACCGCGACGACAAATGTCCGCCGTTGGTACAGAAAAAACGTAAGAAAGCGAAACACGATGCAGCTATGAAGAAAATTCCGGCCGTAGAGATCATCGATCCGGCGTAATCGCTAGCTGCGAACAAAGACTCAAACGACGCCGACCGGAGAGGCCGGACGTTATTTTCATTGGAGATCGAAGACGATGATAGATCCAAACGACAAGAACCTCCCACAGATTGATACCGAAGATCCAAAAGCGACGGAACATGTGAAGCTTAGTCGCCGTTTGTTCCTGGGTGGCTCTGCTGCGCTGGTCGGCGCTGTAGGCACCATGGGTGCAACCATGGGTTCGGCGCTGATGCCATCGACGGCACATGCATCGTCTGACAGCAAACACACGGTTGGCCCGGGTGAGCTGGATGAGTACTACGGCTTCTGGAGTGGCGGTCATTCCGGTGAAGTACGTATTCTGGGTCTGCCATCGATGCGTGAACTGATGCGTATTCCGGTGTTTAACGTCGACAGCGCAACCGGTTGGGGTCTGACCAACGAAAGTAAGGCGGTGCTGGGTGAAAATGCACCACTGGGCGGTGATTGCCACCATCCACATATGTCGATGACCGATGGTCACTACGACGGTAAGTACATCTTCATCAACGATAAGGCCAACACCCGTGTTGCCCGTATCCGCGGTGACATTATGAAGACCGATAAGATCACCACAGTGCCAAACTGTCAGGCGATCCACGGTCTGCGTGTGCAGAAAGTGCCGCACACCAAGTACGTCTTTGCCAACGCAGAGTTCCGTATGCCGCATCCGAATAACGGCCTGAATATGGATGACATTGAAGGCTACTACACTATGTTTTCTGCCATTAATGCAGAGACCATGGAAGTGGATTGGCAGGTGATTGTCGACGGTAACCTGGATAACACCGACGCGGATTATACCGGCAAGTATGCCTTCTCTACCTGCTACAACGCTGAAGGTGCGATCGATCTGGCCGGTTCCATGCGTCTGGAACGTGACCACTTGGTTGTCTTCAACATCGAGCGTATTGAAGCCGCAGTGAAAGCGGGCAATTTCCAGAATCTGGGCGACTCTAAAGTCCCTGTGGTGAATGGTCGTAAAGGTTCCGATCTGACCCGTTACATCCCAGTACCGAAAAACCCGCATGGTATCAACACTGCACCGGGTGGTAAGTACGCGGTTGCCAACGGTAAGCTGTCACCAACCGTCACCGTACTGCAGCTGGACAAGTTTGACGCGTTGTTCGAAGACAAGATCAAACCACGTGACACGGTTGTCGCAGAAGTGGAGCTGGGTCTGGGACCGTTGCACACTGCGTTTGATGGTCGTGGCAATGCATTCACCACTCTGTTTATCGATAGCCAGGTATGTAAGTGGGATGTCGAGAAAGCGATCCGTGCTTACAACGGTGAAAAAGTGGATTACATTGTTCAGAAACTGGATGTGCATTACCAGCCAGGTCATAACCACACCACCATGGGTGAAACCCGTGATGCGGATGGCAAGTATCTGGTTTCCCTGCAGAAGTTCTCCAAAGACCGCTTCCTGAAGTGTGGGCCTCTGCATGCCGAGAACGATCAGTTGATCGATATCTCCGGTGATGAGATGAAGCTGATCCATGATGGCCCAACGTACGCAGAGCCGCACGATTGCATGATCGTTCACCGGTCAAAAGTGAAAACACGCAAGCTGTATGATCGTAAAGATCCAACCTTCGCGATGACTGTTGAAATGGCGAAGAAAGATGGTGTGACACTGGAAACCGACAACAAGATCATCCGTGAAGGTAACAAGGTTCGTGTTTACATGACCTCGGTTGCGCCAAGTTACGGCATGAACGAGTTCAACGTGAAGCAGGGTGATGAGGTGACAGTGATCATCACCAACCTTGACCAGATCGAAGACGTGTCCCACGGTTTCTGTATGGTGAACCACGGTGCACAGATGGAGATCAGTCCACAGCAGACCGCATCCATTACCTTTATGGCGAATGATCCGGGCGTTCACTGGTTCTACTGCAACTGGTTCTGTCACGCGCTACACATGGAGATGCGTGGTCGAATGCTGGTTGAACCGGCGTAAGTCACTGCAACAGGTATGACTGTGATTGAATAATCACAGGTGGTACGCTCAAAGCCCGGCCCTGAATACGTTGTCCTCGTGATTCTGGGCCGGGTGTTTTTTCTCCACACCGGAGGCTGAATTGGAGGCTTATATGGGTGTGTGGTTTGCTCGGCTTATTTCTGCGCTGAGCATCAGTGTTATTTTTTCTGCGCAGGCGGAAGTCATACATGTTTCCCCGACAGAGAATCTGCAGGCCGTACTGGATAACAGTCAGGCCGGAGATCAGATCGTGTTGTCCAAAGGGGTTTATCAGGGCAACTTTGTTCTTCCCCAATCTATCGAGTTGACGGGTGATAAAGGTGCAGTATTGGATGGTCAGAACAAAGGCCATGCGCTGCAGATCAGTCAGCCATTAACCTACGTCCATCACCTGCGCATTCAAAACTGGGGTGATGATCTCACCGACATGAACGCCGGTATATTTGTAGCCAAATCGGCAGCAACGTCTCGTATCGAACATAACTATTTGCACGGCGGCGGTTTTGGTATCTGGGTTGATGCCACACCGGATGTGCAGATTATTTCCAACAAGGTGGAAGGTGATCTGAATCTGCGATCTTCCGACCGCGGTAACGGTATCCATCTGTTTAATGTTAAAGGGTTGCTGGCTCAGGATAATGAGGTCTGGCACACCCGCGACGGTATCTACATTGATACCAGTAACGGCAACAAGCTGATCGGTAACTATCTGCACGACCTGCGTTACGGCGTGCACTACATGTATTCCTATCACAATCTGGTGCAGGACAACTTTACCTATCAGACCCGCACCGGGTATGCGCTGATGCAGTCCAAGTTTCTGACGGTCATCGGCAACCGCTCTAAAAACGATGCCAACTACGGCATTCTGATGAACTACATCACCAACTCGACGATCCAGAATAACCGGGTCGAGGGGATTCAGAATACGCGTAACCCTCATATGCAACAGAGCAGCAGTCAGGTTGGACTGGAAGGTAAAGCACTGTTTATCTACAACTCGCTGTTCAATAAGATCCGCGACAACCTGTTTGCCGAAAGTGATATGGGTATTCATCTGACAGCGGGATCTGAAGAGAACGTGTTAAGTGGCAATGCGTTTATCAGTAACAAAGAGCAAGTGAAGCACGTCCCCACCCGTAAGCAGGATTGGTCCAATGAGGGCGTGGGTAATTTCTGGAGTGATTACCTGGGCTGGGATATGGACGGTGATGGTATTGGGGATGTG
>JAGSHA010000290.1 GCA_023954795.1 Oceanospirillaceae bacterium
CTACGAAACTGCGATTCGCTACGGATGAATTTTCCGCCGCTGTCTTTGGTGTCATACCACTGATCATGCCACTGACCGTCTACCAATAAGCCCATGTTCCACCTCTTGCTTTGATGTTTATCTGGTTCGGTTGAGTGTGTAATTAAGCCGAGATCAGCTGATCCACTTCACCACGCGCTTTCGCCAGTGCTTCCTCTTTAACGCCGTCCATGCTCAAGCCTTCGGCGTAGATCACCTCTACGTTATTCAGACCGATAAAACCGAGGAACTGTTTCAGGAACGGCACCTGATGATCCATCCCGGTGTCTTTGTACAAACCGCCACGGGTCGCAAATACACGTACCGGTTTATCATCGATCAGACCGACCGGACCTGTGTCAGTGTATTTAAAGGTCACACCGGCACGTGCCAGATGGTCGAAATAGGCTTTCATCTGCGAAGGCACACCAAAGTTATACAGCGGCAAACCCAGCACGATTTCGTCAGCTTCACGGATCTCCTGAATCAGAGTGTCGGAGAACGCAACGATCGCATTTTGCTGTTCGCTACGCTGCTCTTCCGGGGTAAAAAATGCGCCAACCACTTCACCGTCCAAATGCGGCACGGCATCAGCCACCAGATCACGTACGACCACCTCGTTGCCAAGCAACTTCTGCTGCCACTGATCGATATAGCGAGTCGCCAACTGATTAGACTGACCGTTATCTCCAAATACGCTTGCTTTGATATGTAGTAATTTGCTCATGGGTGACTCCAGAATGCGGTTATGTCGCGGTGTTCATAAGTTGATGAAGTCATTTTCCTATTGATTTATCCGATTAAAAACAGCAAAAATATACGCATTATTATCAGATTTTTAGATATATCTATGAAAACACAGGTTTCACTAGAGCAGTGGCAAGCGCTGATCGCGGTGGTCGAACACGGTGGTTATGCCCAAGCGGCGGAAGCCCTGAATAAAAGTCAGTCAGCGGTGAGTTATGCGATTCAGAAGCTGGAAAGCAGCCTGGGCATACCGGTATTGGCGATTCAGGGACGCAAAGCCGAGTTAACCCCAGCCGGGCAGATCCTGTTGCAGCGTGCGAAAACACTGGTCCACGAGGCACAACAGATCGAAGCACTGGCGGCGCAGTTTGGGCAGGAATGGGAAGCTGAACTCAATATTGCCGTGGATACCCTCTTCCCTCCGTGGCTACTGCTAGATGCGTTATCCACATTCAGTCAGGATGCCCCGCATACTCGGGTCGATATGCAGGAAACAGTGCTCAGTGGCACCTATGAGGCATTGGTCAAACGTGAAGTGGATCTGGCGATCACCGGTAGCGTTCCGCCCGGTTTTTTGGCCGATCCTCTGCTGATGATCCGGTTTATTGCGGTTGCCCATCCGGATTACCCGCTCCACCAGTTAGGCCGCTCACTGACCTATCAGGATCTGCGACAACACTGCCAACTGGTCGTACGAGACTCCGGCAGTCAGCGTGCAGACTCGGGTTGGCTGGGTTCTCAGCAACGCCTGACGCTCAGCAATCAGAGCACGTCGATTCAAGCCGCCTGTAAAGGGTTGGGGTATGCGTGGTTTCCAGAGATCAAAATCAGGCAGGAACTGGAGCAAGGCAACTTAAAACCGCTGCCAATGCTGGAGGGTTCAGAGCGCCGCGTACAACTGTATCTGGTATACAGTCAGGGGGATTATGCAGGACGCGCGACCCGCCATCTGGGAGAACTTATCCGTTCGACGGTCGCGCAACACTTTCCAGAGGGATAACAGCCCTGCGGAATAAACAACAGAGCGGTTAAGGCCGACGACCCAGCTTGAACTGACCGTTCTCAAAAAACTGCGCGACTTCCTTACGCTTACGGCCAATCAGCAGCGGACCATCATCCATAAACAGGAAGTTCTTCCAGCTACGCTTAAATACCGCCCATGTGGTTTGAATCACATGCTCGCTGGAGTAGCAGAAGTACACAACCGTATTGTCATCCCATTCGATAAACGCAGCCAGTTCTTCCGGCAATGCTGAATCTTCACGATCCCACGCCCCTTGCCAGCCAGCACTCTCGGTCCAGGTATTGCCCTTGCCAGCCCAGTCATCTTTGCAAAAATAACTGTAGTGCGTACTTTCACGGCTGACATTCTGAGCCCAAACTTCAGCGGAACGCTTTTCCGTCATCGGTTTGATCTGTTCCAGATCTTCGGCACTCACCGGCAGATCGCGGTGACGGAAAATCCAGGCTTTTTTGTACTCAGAAAAAGGAATGTAATTCATCGGTGGGACCCGTTAATAATCAGGTGAAGCACTATACCAGAGCCGGGCTATCGACGTTAAATAAAAGCATCTGCATAGGACGTTCAATCACTGTCTATCATTAGATTAGCGCGTATAATCCCCGCCCAAACAGACTTACAGAAGGTCATAGCCATGCTTTATGTTTTACCGGAAACCGCAGGTGATCTGATCGTTGTTCAGGCCACCGAGACACTGACAGCGAAGGATTATCAGGACATCTTCATTCCGATGGTGGAAGAGAAAGTCGAAGCTCATCAGAAGGTACGCGTTCTATTGTATCTGGATCACGGATTTACCGGATTCGAAGCAGCCGCGTTATGGGAAGATGCGAAGTTTGGTATGGCTCATCGAAATGACTTCATCCGCTTGGCGGTGGTCGGTGATGCTGACTGGATCAACTGGCTCGCCAAGATCGGCGATCTGATCGTCAGTGGTGAGACACGTCACTTTACCGGCTCACAGTTTCTGCAAGCACTGCATTGGATTGATGGCAGCGACGAGATTTAAGTCGTCACCGCCAACCATGGCAGAGGGTCAGATCCACTCTGCCATCTCCTCCCGGCGGGATTTATGCTCTTTCAGATACACTAGGAATTCCTCTTCCGGCAGCGGTTTGCTATAAAAATAGCCCTGAATTTGTTCACATTGCTCAGACGCCAGGAACGAAACCTGTGAAGCGTACTCTACGCCTTCCGCAATCACGGTCAGATTCAAACTTTTACCCAAGGCGATAATCGCTCGGGTAATCGCCCGATCGTTTTCATCCACATCGAGATCACGCACAAACGACCGGTCTATCTTCAGCTTGTTGATCGGCAGCTGCTTCAGATAGCTCAGTGATGAGTATCCTGTCCCAAAATCATCAATCGCCAGACTGACGCCAAGCGCTTTCAACTGCACCAGCTCTTCGACCATATCTTCCGGATTCTGCATCAAGGTGCTTTCCGTAATTTCCAGCTCCAGTGCCTGTGGCTCACACTTCGTTTGAGCCAGCGCCTGCTTGACCAGCATCACCAGTGATTTACGCCGCAACTGCTGGTTGGATATGTTGACCGCAACTTTACGCAGGTTGTAACCCTGAGCCCGCCACTCTGACATTTTGGTACAGGCTTCCATGAGTACCCATTCCCCGATCTGAGCAATCTGTCCACTCGACTCGGCATAAGGAATAAAGTCATTTGGAGGGATCAGCCCTTTCTCTGGATGCATCCAGCGTACCAGCGCCTCAGCGCCAATCACTTCGCCAGTCGTCAGGCACACTTGCGGTTGGAAGTGCAGCAGGAACTGTTGCTTCTCAATGGCTTCACGTAATTCATCCATCATCATCACCCGCTGACGAACTTCAACCGTCATATCCGGGGTATAAAAACGGAAACCGTTGCGGCCATCCCGCTTGGCCTCGTACATGGCAGAATCTGCATTTCGCAGCAAGATTTCCGCATCCAAACCGTCATCCGGGAACATGCTAATACCGATACTGGCCGTCACATGCAGTTCGGTACTTTCAATTGAGAACGGTTTTTGGAAAGCGCTGAGTAGCTTATCCGCAATCACCGCAGCATCAGCCCGCTCGTTCAGCAATCCGGTAATCACCGTAAACTCATCGCCGCCTAAACGCGCAACGATGTCTTCTTCACGCACCACTCGTTGCAGACGCAGCGACACTTTCTGTAGCAGCTCGTCACCCGCAGAATGACCCAAGGTGTCGTTGATCTCTTTAAAATTATCCAGATCGATAAACAACAACGCGACCACGGCCTGAGTATTGATGGAGCGCTCGATCATCTGATTCAGGTGGCTCGCGCCCTGCAATCGATTGGGTAACGATGTCAGTTGGTCATGTAATACCCGATGTCTCAGCTCTTCCGCCTGCTGGTTCAGACCATCAATCATGTCGTTCGCACTGGCCGCCAGTGAGCGAAACTCATCAAAGTACACATCTTCAATATCAATATGCTGGCGACTGGTGGCGGAATGTTCAAAGCTGCACTGAATCAGACGAATATTACGCGCCAAACGATGCCCTATCAGCCACATCGCAGCCAGCACCACCAGCAACGCAATCCCTAATACAGATGCAGCACTGTAGATACGGACTTTCACCTGCTCTGCCAATAACGATTCGCGACGTTTCAGCTCATTACGCACCGTATCAAGGTAAGCCCCGGAACCGATGAAGATTCCCCACTCATCCATCCCCAGTACGTAGGATATTTTTTCGGCAACTTCACCGGTGTTCTTTTTCCAGAAATACGTGCTGAATCCACCCTC